>CAZHID010000064.1:0-3944 GCA_964532445.1 uncultured Planctomycetia bacterium
GTACTGGTGGGGCCACGGCCGCTTCCGCGACGAGGGCCCGTCGGCGTCGACGGCAGATGTCGGGCGCGCGGCGGCGCTGGTCCGTGAACTTCAAACCCTGCTGGACCGTTGCCGTCGAAAAAGCGCCGATGCGGACCGGAGCGACTTCGCCTCGGTGCCCGCGATGCCGGCGTCGGACGCGTCTCTAGATGACCGGCTTCTTTGGCTCGGCACCGTGAGGGACGCGGCGGTCGCCTTCAAGCGGCCTAAGGCGCACGCGGAAGAGGGCGCGGCCCTGGTCGACGCGGCCGCGGCGCTGGCCGACATCTGGGCGGACATCGACAACGGGCCTTATACGCGCTCCTTTACGGCGCTCCTGACGGACTTCGACCGATTTTACACGGCGCGTAAACGCGCCGAGGCGCTGCTCGATCCGGAAGACCTGCTCGAGGAAACGCTCGCGTTATTCGGTCGGGACGGATTCACCGAACGGTTCCGGGGCCATTACCGGGCGCTGCTCGTCGACGAGTACCAGGACGTGAACGATCTGCAGTCGCGCCTTTTGGAAAAAATGGGCGAGGGGCTCGAAGTTTTTACGGTCGGGGACGCGCGTCAGTCGATCTACCGGTTCCGCTACGCCGAGTGCCGGCATCTTATCGATCGGTCCAAGCCCGCGCCCGGCCGCGAGCGCATCGACCTCGCCGAAAATTTCCGGTCGCGGTCAGGGGTCCTTTCCTGGATCAACGGCATCCTGTCCGGGGTCCGCTATCACGACGAATTGCCGTTCGGCGAGCTCAAGGCGACGCGCGAGGCCGGGGATGGGCCGGCCGTCGAGCTTCTTCTCGAGAGGCCGGCCGATAAAGTCTCCCGCGAGGAAGCCTCAAAGCTTCAGGCGCGCCGGATCGCCGACCGGATCGCCCATTTGATCTCGGAAACGGACTTCACTCCGGGCGACATCGCGGTGCTGTTCCGCGGGATGAGGCATGCGGGAGTCCTGGAGGAAGAGCTCCGGGCCCGGGGGATCCGTTTTCATTCCCAGCGCAAGCGCGGGTTCTGGGACCAGATCGAGGTGCGCGACCAACTGTCCCTGCTTTACCTTTTGCGGAATCCGAAGGACCGCTTCTGGGCGGCCGCGGTTTTGCGGTCGCCGTGGGCGGGTTTGGACGATGACGCGTTGTATCGGATCTTGAGCGTGAGCGTGCCGGCGGCAGGCGAGACCGTTGAGGCCGGCGCCGGCGAGGATTGGCGCGCCCGTCTTGAAGCCGAAACGAGCCTGCAGGCGCGGCATTTTGTCCGCTGGTTCGATCATCTCGCGCGGACGGCCGGAGCGGAGCCGGTGAGGCGCGTCTTGGCCGAAGCGCTTGAGATCTCCGGGTACGGGGCGCGTACGCTGGCCTCGCCGGACGGCGCGGCCAGGATGGCGAACGTGCGCAAACTTCTGGAACTGTCCGCGGAAGCCGAACGGATGGCGGGCGGGGGGATCATGGACTTTTTACGCCACGCGGAGGAGCTCGAGGATGAAGGGGCTGACCGCGGCGAAGCGGCGCTGGCCGGCGAGCGGACGGACGCGGTCCGGATCCTCTCGGTCCATTCCTCCAAAGGTTTGGAATTTCCGGTGGTGATCGTGTGGGGGATCGACCAGGAAAACGCCCGTCAGGAGAGCGGACGGTTCTTTTTGACGCAGGAAGCCGAAGTCGTGCGTAAGTTCCGGCACGAACTTCCGATCACACTCAAGCCGACGGGCGCCGCTTACGCGTCCCACCGCGTCGATGAAGAGGAGCGTGACGACCGCGAATCGCGGCGCCTGTTCTATGTGGCGCTGACCCGCGCACGCGAACGTCTCATTCTATGCGGGACACTGCAGCCCCCGCCGAAAAGTGGCAAAGTCTCTTCCGACGAAAAATTTGGTTGGATGCGCCTCCTTCAGAGTTGTCTGCCTGGGCTTCGGGAAGCTGGGCCAGGGCCGATCGGGACCGGCAATAGGGTTTGTGTTCTTTACGAGGCCCGTTCATCCGTCCCGTTCGTTGCGGCCGCGCCAGCGCCGCTCGTCCGACCGGTCGGTTGTTTTGAAGACCGCCGTCGTCCCTACCGTCAGACGCTGGACCTGGCGGTGACTTCCGTTGTTGGTCGGCCCGATCCCGGCAAGATCGAGATGCCGGAGGAATTGCTTTGGGAGAGCGCGGTTGAGGGGGAGGAATGGCAGGAAGCATCGCAGGAGGCTGAAGCGCTTCCGATAGCGCTGCCGGGTGACGCGTCGGTATTTGGCGTGCTTCTTCACGGGCTGCTTCAGCATGTGGACCTGGATTCGGATCCGGTCTTGGCGGTCGACGCGGTGATCGTCCGCGCGCGTCATATGGCGGACCCCGCGACGCTTGAGCGGGCGCGCGAACAGGCCTTGCGCTTCCTGCGGTCCGCGGTCGGTCAGGACTTACGAAAGTCGGCTGCCGCGGCAAGACCGATCTTTCGCGAAACACCTTTTTTGTACCGGGTCCGGGCGGATGGGGAAGAGCTCGGCTTCTTGCGCGGGCAGATCGATCTGTTGTTCGAGGCGCCGGACGGCAAATGGACGCTCGTGGATTATAAGACGTCGGCCGCGCATCGTCCCGAATACGACGATCAGACCCGCTGGTACGCGCACGGATTGAGACGGCTCCTGAACGGACGTCCGCATCGGGCGGTCCTGTTCTACACGGCGACGGGAGAAACACGGGAGACGGACTTGACGGCGGCGGGGACGGACGTGTTTGAGTCGGAATTGACGGCGAGGTATCGGGAAGCTTCTCTAGCGTTAACCGGCCGCTAGATCGGCTGTCACCGGACGATAAGTTACTAGAGGAGGGAGTCGAACCCTCAACCCCTTGCGGGGAGTGGATTTTGAGACCACCGCGTATGCCAATTCCGCCACTCTAGCAAAAGGCAAAATGGTGGAGCTGAACGGGATCGAACCGATGACCTCCTGAATGCAAATCAGGCGCTCTACCAACTGAGCTACAGCCCCAAAAAATCTTCAAAAAATCGAGGGAAAATCACGAAGCGGTTTTAAACTATAGCACCCGGTCCCGGGTCTGTCAATTTCCCAAAAAACATATCCCGAAGCTTGAAACCGCCGATGCTGTCGGGCATACTTGCACCAAATTCAATGGGGCGGACTTTTTATTTTTTAACATCTTATAGAAATATACTAAGTGTTCTATAAATCTAATGTCATGTTATTCGCACAGGCGGGGCATTTACTTGTATAAACGACGGCCTTTTAAGTCCATATGCCGATCGATCGCGCTTCTGTTGGCGGTGTCCATGCCGGCGCAGGACGCGGCCTTTGCTTTGCCCGCGAACGGCGCCTCCTCCGGTACCGGCAAAGCGGCTTCACCCTACGCGATCCCGGTATCGGTCGCGTGGACCGGGCCGCTTCAGGCTCCCGCGAACGCGGCTGACGGCGGCCAAGGCCTCACCGTCGTTCTCATTGAAGACGCCCACACCAATCCCTCCGGACAGATGAACCTCGCCGCCGCTCTCGAAGCCGTCGTGCGCCGACATCGCTTATCCGTGATCTTCACCGAAGGATCCGACCGTGACGTTTCGCTCAGCGAGTTCCGGCGGTTGGGGGACTCACGGGAGCGTGCCCGGGCGGTCGCGCCGTTTGTCCGCAGGGGCGAGGTCAAAGGATCGGAGTATTTGCAGATCACCGGGGATGAGGACTTCGCGATCCTGGGCGTGGAGGATAGAGGGCTTTATGACCGGGCGGTGAGCTTGTACGCGGAAGCGGCCGCCTCCCGCGCGAAGCTCAAGACCACGCTCGATCGGGTGGAAGTTTCGATGCAAGCCGTCGCGGGTAAGCTCCTCGATCCGCGCCTGTCGGCGTTCCTCGCGCTGCGTGAGGCGTATCTTCGGGACGAGGTCCCTAGCGCCGATTACTTCGCGCGGCTCGCGGTCCTCGCGGAAGAGGCGGGCGTGGCGCGCGCCGC
>CAZHID010000064.1:3954-7777 GCA_964532445.1 uncultured Planctomycetia bacterium
CGAAATGGGTCAATTGGCACGCTTGGAGCGCGTGCGGAAGATCGAGCGGACCGTGGATCATGAAAAGGCCGCCGCTGAGTGGGCGGAGGCCGTCCGAGGGCTGCCGGCGGAGGATCGTGACGCGCTCGAGGGGTTGGAAGTCGGCGCGGCCCGCAGGAATAATTTGGAAGCCGCCGCGGCGGCGGGAACCCGGCTGAGACGCGCCATGGGCTCCCGCCCTGTCCGCGGAGCGTTGGGCCGCTACCTGAGGTATTTGGAGGCCATCGACCGGTTGGACCCGCGCGCGCTCCTGGAGCAGGCGGCCGGGCTCGAAGCGCGTGTCGAGTCGGCTTTGGCGGTCACGCCCGACGCGTCCAAGTTCATCCGCATGCGGCGGGCATTGGCGTCACTCCGGGAGCTGTCCGATCTCTCCGCGACTCCGGAGTCGGTCGAGGCCCTGGAGGCCGCCGGATCGGAAGGAGAGCTTCAGCGCATCGCGGCGTTCCTCAACCGGCAGATCATGGAGCTCGGCATCGCGCCTGAGCGGGCGATCCTGTACGAACGGGCCCGGGCGGAAGAGCTCCAGGCGGCCCGGGACTTTTATCAGGCCGCGTTCGAACGTGACCGCGTCATCCTCGACCGCATGGTCCGGGCGGCGCGCGAGCGCGGGCTCGAAGAGGCGGTCCTGATCACCGGGGGTTTTCACACCCCGCACCTCGCGTCGCTCATTCGCGAGCGAGGGATGTCCGTCCGTGTCATCACCCCCCAGGTCTACGAACCGACTGACCGCGCCCGCTATGAAAAACTCCTGCTCGCTCAAGTTTCCCGCGGCGGGGATGCCGCCCGGAATTCCGCATCGGCCCTCATCACTCCCTATGCCGCCGAAACCCCGTCCACGCTTGCCGCGTTGAGGAACGCGCTGGAGCCGCTGACCGAAGGGGCACGGATGAGCGGTGGGGAATTGGCGCCCGAAGAGCCCGCGAAGGCGATCGTCGCGACCGTGGCGAAAACCGATCCGAAATCGGCTGTTTGGGCCGACCAAATGATCGGCTTTACGCCGGGGCAGCTGGGTTCAAAGCACCGGAGTCCCCGTGAGGTCGAATTGACCGTTGAACGGCTGATGCAAAAGATCGGGCGGGAGCCGGACTTGCTGGACCCGGCCTGGGAATTCGTCGCCGCCTGGTCGTCCGCGACCGCCTGGTTGGACCGCGCTGAACCTTTGTCCCCTAGCGATCAGGTCTACCGGCGCGTCGCCGATGCCCTCGCGATCGAGCTGCTCAAGAACGCGGTCTGGCTGAGCCGCCGGAATCTTGCGGTTCAAGCAGCGAAGATCGCCATCGCCGCTTTCGTGCCGAGCCCGGTCATGGTCGGATACAAAGGACCGGCGGACCCGTTGTTCCGTATCACGACGGAATTCGGTCATGCCGCGATGGCGTCCAACGGGATGGGTACCGCCGCCGCGCAATGGGAGATACTGGGCCGTTTGGGTTGGAAACAGGAGACCCGTTGGGGTGAAGACCCTATTATTTTGTCCATCCGGCATTTGTTAAGAGCAGAAGGACATCAGGAAACGTTGGGTTGGATGGAGGAGGGCGGGTCCATGCCTCAGAATTACGCCTTTCTTGCCGATCAGACGGTTGTCCGCATGATCCAGGACTGGTGGTCTGAAAAAGGCGGCGCGACCACAGAAGCGGACGCTCGCCGGTTTTTGTCGGACCTGAGGGTCGCCCGGTGGCAGGTGCCGCAGTCACTGCTTCCCCGTATCCACCAGGCAGCGGAGGCCGAGGGTGCCGATTGGAAGAATTCAGTGATGAGCTTACGGGCGCAAGAGACAACGGCCCGTTCACAGAGCGAGGAAGATGGGGGTGTCCGGTCCGGCACGGCGGAACGGTCCGATGCGGCGGGCAGTATGCGAGATGCCGGGCAGGATATCGAGGACGAGTCATCGGCGCTCCAACGCTTTGAAAATGAAGGCGGTGCCCTGGGTCCTCGCTCGCCGGACGGTGCCCGGATGACGCATCGGTACACACCCGCGACGGCGGAAGAGGCCGCCGCGCTCTATCGGGAGTGGTCCGACAATGTGGGCGTGCATCAGGCCAGGTATGTCACGGCGTTCGGCGACGGCATCCTGCGTTCGGAGGCCCCGCGCCCGCTGTTCTTTATTCGGACCGTGCAGACCGTCGGCGCAAAGCTGAAGGAGCTGCGGTCCGCTCAGATGAACGAAGCCAAATTCGCCTCGGCGCTGGTGAAGGACGAGGCGGGTTTTTTTTGGCTTCTGAAGGAATACGAAACGGGCGACGGGCATTATGATCGCGCCGAAAAGAACGTCGCGCGAAGGGAGCGCCTGGCCTACCTGATCGCCCGGGGCCGGGCGAACCTGACCCCGGTCCGGCTCCTTACACCCGGCGAGATCGCCGCCATCAAGCCCGGCGCCGATGCGGCCCTTGCCTACCTCACCCGTGTCGTCACCGCCTCCAACCTGCCGGCATCGGAGCTGCCCCATAGGGATCCGGCGCAGGCCTTCGCCGCGCTTTTTGTCGCTAACGTGCTGATGCGCAAGATGGACCCCCAGATGTTCAACATCGGATATTCCGGCGCGGTCCCGGTGGGGATCGATCATGACGAATCGTTCGAGGCCGAATACGACGGCTCTCAGCGGGGTCTGGAGCGGTTCGCGCACGACCATCTGCTTCACACGCTCCTCATGATGACCCAGTACTGGGCGGAGCCGACCCTCCGACGGAACTTTGAGGTCGATATGATGAGGTTGTACGGCAACGTGTTCGATATGGACGCCGAACGCCGCTCTCATTTGAAACTCCTCGGGCTGCTCGAGCTGAATAAAATGTACCGGATCGGCTCGGGTCTTGTCGCCGCCGAAAAATTGGACCCGAAGCTGATCGAGGCGAGCATCCGGAAATTCAAGGAGCTTACGCCGGAGGAGGTCCGTGAGATGGCCCGCGAGTCGGGATATCAGGGGGATGAGCTCGACGGGGTCGTCGAGAGGATCGACCGCAACCGCCGCTTATTGGCCAGCGATACGGGGTATCTTTGGGACGCGATCCATTGGATCCCCAGGTCTCCGGGGCAGTTCATGGGGCTGGACCGGCCGGCGGACGGAACGTCGGCCGCCCGTATGCCGGAACGCCGAAGCCACCAGTTCGACGGACCGTTGGTGTCCCGACGGGAGTTCGCTGTGACGTCGGCGCTGGCGGCGGGCGCGGGCCTGATCGGGCTGGGTGTGTATGTATGGCGTCATGGATGGACTTTGCCGGACCGGTCCGGTCCTCCCGCGCCGCGGCCGATGGTTCCGATGACGTCGGATGTAGATGTTTTGTCGATCGATCGCGCTTACACGTTCGACCATCTCGGTCATCCGGCGATGCCGGGGAACCCGGGTCCTTCCGTGAACGGTGAGAGGGTCTTCCAGATCCGCTCTGACCGGTTCCGGCCGACCGGCATCGTCTGGCAGTTCGAT
The DNA here is from genome assembly GCA_964532445.1 of uncultured Planctomycetia bacterium. Classification (GTDB taxonomy): domain Bacteria; phylum Omnitrophota; class Gorgyraeia; order 2-02-FULL-51-18; family JAGOUK01; genus JAGOUK01. The sequence continues at coordinate 7,412 of CAZHID010000064.1, forward strand.
CCGGCGGTCAACTTGTCGAACGGGGTGATCCGGCTGCGGTACGGATATTCGGGCGGACCTTTGAAGGCGCGGATCCAGTTCAAGCGCGCGGGTGAGGCGATCGCGGTTTTTCAAAAAGAATTCACGCTCCATCCCACAGCGGCAAACGGTCACACGGACCATCGGATGGAGATCGGGCCGCACGACCTGTCCGGCATCAGCGAAGCGTTGATCGTGCTCGATGAAGCAGAAGACCCGGCTGCCGGGGCATTGGAACTTCAGGTGATGCGGTTCAAAGTCGAGCCGTCGGCTGCCGGGGCGCGCATGGCTGTCGGGCCGGAGCGTTTGTGGACGGTCCCCATCCCTGAGTGGATCCCTCTTTTGCGG
>CAZHID010000064.1:7871-9420 GCA_964532445.1 uncultured Planctomycetia bacterium
TGGCGATCGAACGCAGCCGTTACCATGTCCGCGAAACCGCTGGTGACCGCCGGCGCGTGCGTTCCGTCGAGAAGGTCAAGACGTATCCGAAGTTCACTCATTGGCAGGAGCGCTGGCTGCGCGTCTGGACCGAGGCCGCGAGGACCGCGCCGACGGCCGCCGAAAGACTGCGCCGATTGAGCATGGCTGAATTTTTGGGCGAGATCGGAACTTTGGAACCGGGCCGCGGTCGGGGCATTTCCTCCGAGGCGTTCGTGGAGGGACGGTTGAGCGCGTATCGGGAGATCCTTGGCCGCGACGGCCTGTCCCGGCTTCCGTCCGTCGAGCAGGTCCTTATCCAGATGGAGGGAGGGGAGCCGGGCCGATGGGCCGACCCCGGTCGTTATTTTTTATCACGGCTTCGGCATGAGCGGATCGAGCGCCTACTTCGATGAGCTCGAAGAAAAACTTCTGATCGAGCAGGGCTTCGCGGTCCTGCGCCCCGATCTTTTGAGCCACGGCCAGAGCCACCGGGCGATGGGGTCGAAAGCCGTCATGAAGCAGTACAACAACGCGATCGCCGCGTTCATCAAGTCGCGCGGTCAAGACCTGGACGCGGGCCGCGTCGGTATTTACGGGTTCAGCTTCGGCGCGTATCTGGCCTTGCGGGCGGCGCTGCAGTCCGACCTCCGGTCGATGGTCAAGTCGCTGGTGCTGATGAACCCGCCGACGGATGAGACGTTCAGCCGGTCCCGCATCTTCCAGTGGCATGAAGGGCTCCTGAGAGAACTTTTTCCTGTCGAGGACTTCCAGCGTCTCGTGGACAAGACGCAGACCCTCAAACTTCCGCTCACGGAGTTCCTGGATTCACTGTCGGATGAGGAGCGCAGGATCATGGCGGCGGGCACGCTGGTCTTTCTGAGCACCAATGACGAGACGATCCACTTCAAGGACCAGTCGGCGATCCGCGGCTTCGGCCGGCATCGGCGCGCCGGTGATCCCGCTTGCGGGACAAGGGCATTTCCCGGTCGGATTGTCCCTGCACGGCGCGTACGGGACCGCGGCCCGGCATCTGGGCCGCACGCTCGCGGGCGGAGCGCGGATGGCGGTGGCAGCCGGTGATTGGAAATTGACAGTAGTGACCACCCAGAGCGTGGAGATCAACGGTGAGTTGTTCGGCGCCGCGTATGATGTCACGAAGGCGCAGTTGTCAGAGCTCGCGGCGCAGATCAAGGAGAAGCTCGCGGGCTTTTCGGACCTTGAGGCATCCGATCTGACCGGGCGGGGCGAGTTGAGTTATCTGTCGGAAGGCATGTGGAAATGGGCGTTCCTTCTGCGGTTGGATCTCCGGGACGGCCGCGAGGTGCCGGTGGTGATCAAGAGGGGCAAGTTCCACGACAGCTTTTCTCACGATGAAGCGGCCGTGATCCGCGCCGCTCAGGGGAATGGCGCCCCGGCATTGATCCTGGAGCTTCCCTCCAGCAACGGCCACTTTCAGTTCATCGAGGAGTATATCGACGGCTCCACCGCCGATGACCTCTGGGTCTCAGGATCTCCGGGCCTCGATGTG
>CAZHID010000065.1:0-5964 GCA_964532445.1 uncultured Planctomycetia bacterium
CTCATTTGTGGCGCTTGGCCGCGCCACCGCGTCGCTGGGTCGCGCCGCGATTTACTCTACTGGGGGTGTGGGGGTACAACCGTGTACGAGAAAAAGCGAACTCTCGCCGCCGCGGGAGGGGGGTCGTGATTTTTGGCGTAGACCCGAAATGTCTCCTACCGAACGGACTTATTTGATGACACTAGCTACCGTGTTTTGACTTGGGGTATGCTATGCAAATAAAGTTTAGAACATCCCAACTCGAGCTTAACGAACCGCTGGAGTCTGACACGCAAGTGGCATATAGTTTATCGACAGCCTATGACCCGTTGCCAACCCCGATTTTGATCACGAATACCGAGGCGAAGGTGTTGTACATTAACCCCGCTTTTACTCAATTAACCGGGTACAAGAGTCTGGATCTTATTGGCAAAAATCCACGCATGCTAAGTGCGGGCCGCACACCAAAGCACGTGTATAAGGAGCTGTGGAATACCATCCTCTCCGGAAATATTTGGCGCGGTGAACTTGAAAATCGATCTAAGGACGGGCGCGTTTATCTGGAATCGATCTTTATCGCGCCGATCAAAAATGGCAAAGGGAAGATCACGCACTTTGTCTCATCCTGGCAGGACATCACGCGCAAGAGAATTGTCGAGAGAAGCCTCAATCGAAGTCGCAAGGCTCTAAAGGACGCCAGCCTTCGAGACGAGCTTACGGGCGTGTATAACCGTCGAGGGTTTTTTGAACTCATGGAACATCAGAGGCTTTTGAGCCGCCGTCAAGAGCAAGCCATCGGCTTGCTTTACATTGATCTGGACGGGTTCAAAATGATCAACGACCAGTATGGTCACAAAGTAGGTGACCAAGCGATCGGCGACACCGCGGATATCATCCGGCGGACGTTCCGAACATCCGATATTGTGGCCAGGATGGGTGGTGACGAATTTGTTGTTGCGGCGATCGATTCCGAAAAGGAAGGTCTGACCCTCATAACCCGGCGGTTGAAGGAAAACTTCGACCGGTATAATGCGGCCAGAGGCGCCGATCAGCCAAGTCTCAAATACAGTGTCGGAGGCGTGCTTGTCCATCCGGACGAAAAGGCCGACCTAGGATCCCTGATCGAAAAAGCAGATCGTCTGATGTATCGTCATAAAAAGACCCGTCGCTCGGGGCGCTGACCAAGCCCGGGATTGAAGCGTCGCTTGTAAATGATTTGCTTCGAACCAATTGTGGATGCTAATATCTATAATTAAGGTTGGAACCAGTAGGAGGTGCGGCTATTTTCTGTCTTTATTCCAAAGGATGTGAGTACGCGATCCGGGCGTTGGCGGAGATCTCCGATGCCGGGTTTAATGCCAAATTTAGGGCGAAGGACATCTGCCGTAAGGCCGGGATCCCCGAACCGTACGCGCGCAAAACTTTTCAGGCGCTCGTTCAGAGCGGATTTTTAAGAGCGGTGCCTGGTCCCGGCGGCGGATATTCTTTGGCTCGTGACCCCAAAAGCACGACGGTGATGGATGTGGTCGACGCTGTGGAAGGAAAGGACAACTATTCACAGTGCATGATGGGTCTTGCCGTCTGCAACGATCATAAGCCCTGTTCACTTCACTTCATGTGGCTCAAGCTCAAGGGGCAACTGATCGACGCCCTGAGCTCCAGGACGCTGCTCGACTTATCGGATTCCTTGCGCGCTTCTACCAAAAGATCTGGAATGAACAAAAACAAGAACCGGTCGAGATCGCTTAAAACGGGAGAATGACCATGCAGACTCAAAAAACGACTCAGTTCATCATGAATTACTTTGCCGCGGACCATGACCGCTTGGATGCGCTTTTTCAAGAATTCATGCGGCTGAAGCGCGAGGACTTTCCTCGGGCCAAGTCGTACTTCAAGGACTTCCTGAGAGGGCTCAAGCGGCACATTGTCTGGGAAGAGGATGTGCTTTTTCCGCTGTTCGAGAAAAAGACAGGCATGACAGCCGCTGGTCCGACCTTCGTGATGCGGCAGGAGCACCGGCTCATCGGCGCGGCGCTCGAAGCACTTCACGGCAAGGTCCGTCTGGCCGATCCGGATTGCGACACGGAGGCCGGCAGTCTCTTGGACCTTCTGGGCCAGCACAACGCTAAGGAAGAAACCGTTCTTTATCCCGCGATCGATCAATTGACCCGTCCGGAAGAAGCCGCGGCTATTTTTCATGAGATGGAGAACATCCCGGCTGAACGGTACAATACCTGCTGCGGAGCGCACTGATCGACCACTCAAATGGGACAAAATGGACAGCATCAAACGCATTCATAAAAGAGGTCTGAGGAACGGAGTTCTGGCCAGCGCCGGACTGGCGGTGATGGTTGTAATCGGTTCTCGTCGGCTTCTCTACTTTGATGCCGCGCTGGTACCGTATCTCTTCGCGACACTCTTCGCGGTGACGGGGATCGTTTATCGCTACTCCGTTTGGCACGACCGCCCGTCGACCCGCAAGCTTTGGGACCGGAGTCTGGGGTATTTTTGGCACCGGGATCTTTTGCGGCGGTTGGCGGAGATCGGGATCGTGTTCTTCCGGCAGGTGGTGCTGCAGCACTTCATCGAGCGGAGGAGCTTCTTTCGGTGGATCATGCACTTCACGATCGCGTGGGGGACGATCCTGGCGTTCATGGTGACGCTGCCGCTCGTACTCGGATGGCTTCACTTCGAAACGGTCCCCGGACAGCCGCAGCTCTATCAGCTTTATGCGTTCGGTTTTCCTCAGATCAGCTTCAAGCCCGAGGGGATCATCGGGTTCCTGTTCTTCAACGCGCTGAACATCGCCGCGGTCATGGTGATCCTCGGGACGGTAATGGCGTTCACGCGAAGGATCCTTCACTCCGGCCTGGTCGCGGGCCAGACGTTCATGAACGACATCCTGCCGCTCCTAATCCTGTTCGCGGTCGCGGTCACGGGCCTTTTCCTCACCTACAGCTCGCGCTTCATGGGAGGCGAGCACTTCAGGACCCTCTCGACGCTGCACTGCTTCACCGTGGTGGTTTTTTTGGTGTACCTGCCGTTCGGGAAGTTTTTTCACATTTTTCAACGGGGGGCGCTCTTGGGCGCCTCGGTGTACATTCGCGAAAAGAAGTCAGGCGAAGCCGAAAAATGCCTCAAATGCGGTGATCCCTACGTCAGCCGGATCCAGGTCCAGGACGTGAAGGCGGCGCTGGGAGAACTCGGATTCAAATACGCCGCCAAAAAAGGCGTGCCGTCCATCCAGGAATTCTGTCCCGCGTGCCGCCGCCGGTCGTTCATGCTGGCTCAACAGCGGCAGTTGAACGGACAATTTGACCGGGCGCACGCAAAAAAGATCGACAAGGAATAAACATGGCTGAACTTCCCCTCTCCAAAGAAGCGATCCAGGAAAAATTCGGCCCCCATCTTAAGTTCGATCCGCCCGGAGGATGGGATGCGGCCTCCGCCACGCCGGAACAATTGGTCAAGACGCACTGCTGTTTCTGCGGGCAGGGCTGCGGCATCCAGCTTAAGGTCAAGGACAACCAGGTCATCGGGTTTGAACCGTGGGAGGACTTTCCGTTCAACGAGGGCAAGCTCTGTCCCAAAGGGGTCAAACGCTACATGCAGGGAAGTCATCCCGACCGCCTGCTGTATCCGCTCGAAAATAAAAAAGGCATCGGATACGAGCGCGTCAGCTGGGACGCGGCTTACGACCGCACCGTGTCGGCGATCCAACAAATCCAATCCAAATACGGCAAGGACAGCTTCGCGGTCCTGTCGGGTGTATCGCTGTCGAACGAAAAGTCCTACCTGATCGGCAAGTTCGCGCGCGTCGCTTTGCAGACCAAGAACCTCGATTACAACGGACGGCTCTGCATGGTCTCCGCCGGCACCGGGAACAAAAAAGCGTTCGGCGTCGACCGGGCGGCCAATTCGTGGGCGGATATCCTGGAGACGGATCTGATCCTGTGTGCGGGAACGAATATTTCCGAATGTTCGCCGATCACGACCGATTACATCTGGAAGGCCCGCGACCGCGGCGCCAAGCTCATTGTCGTGGATCCGCGCATAACGCCCATCGCCCGGACGGCGGACCTCATCCTGCCGGTGCGGCCGGGGACGGATTCGCATCTTTTTAACACGATCCTGAACCTCATGATCCAGGACGGTAAGATCGACCATGACTTCATCCGGGAGCACACGACCGGTTTTGAGGAAGTGTTGAACGCGGTGGCAGCTTACACGCCCGAGGAATGCGAAAAAGTCACCGGCGTCCCGGCCGCGAGCATCCGGCTGGCAGCCAAATGGTGGGGCGAGGCCAAGAGGAGCTTCCTCTTGCACGCGCGCGGGATCGAACACCATACCAAGGGCGTGGACAATGTGCTGTCCTGCATCAATCTCGTCTTGGCAACGGGCCGCATCGGCCGGCTCGGGTGCGGTTACGCGACGATCACCGGCCAAGGCAACGGTCAGGGCGGCAGGGAACACGGCCACAAGTGCGACCAGCTCCCCGGAAACCGCGACATCACGAACCCCGAGCACCGCAAGTTCATTGCCGACATATGGGGGATCGACGAAAAGGACCTGCCCGGCAAAGGCCTTTCGGCCCAAGAGATCATGAACGCGATCCACGCGGGAGAGATCAAGGGGCTGCTACTCATTTGCTTCAACCCGGCGGTCAGTTTGCCCGACTCGCTTTTTACCGAGGAAGCGCTCAAAAAACTGGAGTTTTTTGTCGTGATCGACTTCTTCATGAGTGAGACGGCCCGGTTCGCGGACCTCGTCCTGCCGGGTTCCCTGCATGAAGAAGATGAAGGAACGGCGACCACGGCGGAAGGCCGGGTGATCCGGATCCGCAAGGCGGTCAACCCGCCCGGCGAGGCCAAGGTGGATTGGCATATTTTTTGTGAGATCGCCAAGCGGCTCGGAAAGGGTAAGTATTTTCCCTACAACGAGTCGGAGGATATATTTAACGAGTTGCGCGTGGCGTCGCGCGGAAGTCATGTCGACTATTACGGGATTACGTACGAGAAGATCGAGAAGAACAAAGGCGTTTTTTGGCCGTGTCCGACATTGGACCATCCCGGCACGCCGCGCCTCTTCGAAGGCGGCAAGTTTGCTCATCCGGACGGCAAGGCCAAGTTCCATCCGATCGCCTATCGGCCGTCCGGCGACGAGATTAACGCGGAATATCCGATCTATCTGACGACCGGACGGGTGATCTTTCATTATTTGTCAGGCACGCAGACTCGGCGGATCGGCTTCTTGACCGAGGAATGCCCCGAGCCGTACCTGGAGCTTCATCCGGCCTTGGCCGAGAAGCACAAGATCGCCGAGGGCGACGCCGTCCGGATCACGTCCCGGCGGGCGAGCATCGAGCTCAAGGCCAAGGTGGTCAAGACGATCCGGCCGGACACGGTCTTTATCCCGTATCACTGGCCTGACAAGCAATCGGCCAACCGGCTGACGCAGCGCGCGCTGGATCCGCTGTCCAAGATCCCGGAGTTCAAGTTCAGCGCCGTCCGGATCGAGCGGATCGGCCCGGCTCAGGCGGCGTCCCCGGCCGCGCGCAAAGGCGGGTGCTCGTGACCAGCGGCCGATTCGAAGAGAACGACTTTTTTATCGACCCGCAGCGCTGCATCGGGTGCAAGTCGTGCGTCGCCGCGTGCGGCGAGTGCGCGACGCACCGAGGGATCCCGATGATCCATTTGGACACGTTCGACCGGGCCAACACGGTGAAGACGGGCCCGATGGTGTGTATGCACTGCGACGACCCCTCGTGCGCGGCGGTGTGTCCGGCGGACGCGATCAAGCGCACAGAGGACGGCGTGGTCCAATCTTCTTTGAGCCCGCGCTGTATCGGCTGTTCCAACTGCCAGATCGCGTGTCCCTTCGGTGTACCGAGGATCTACGAGCAGTCCGCGCAAATGATGAAGTGCGACATGTGCTACGACCGGACCTCGATCCATTTGAAGCCGATGTGCGCGACCGTGTGTCCGT
>CAZHID010000065.1:5999-7234 GCA_964532445.1 uncultured Planctomycetia bacterium
AGGCGCTTTTTTTCGGGCCCAAGGCCCAGATCGAGAAGATGCGCAAGAACAAGGCCAACAATCAATTCATGTTCGGGGATCAGCTCATCACGACCAAGGTTTATTTGATGAGCTCCCAATCGGAGGATCCGACGGACATTGACGTCATGGCGTTCATGGCCGACACCCATCTCGGCGAGCCGGCCCCCTGGGAATAAACAGGAAGGAAGAATTATCGTGAAAAAAGATCCGATCAAGGAACGGCTGACCCAGAATCAGGAATTACCCAAGTGGGCCGAGGACTTTCCGGTCGACGCGAAGGCCGACGGCCATGTGGCGCGGAGGGACTTCATCCGCTTCCTGTGCCTGGTGTCTTTGGGGCTCTTCACGGGCCAGGCCGGCGTGCTGATCAAAAGCTTGTGGGACAAGGAGCATCCCGCGTCCGAACCCAAGCCTTTCCGCATCATCGGCCGGGACGACCTCGCGGTCGGCGGGTCCTACGTGTTCACGCTGCCGGAAAAAAAAGAACCCATTCTGCTGATCCGCCTGGCCGAAAAAGAATACGTCGCCTACTCCCAAAAATGCACGCATCTGCAGTGCCCGGTTATCTGGCGGCAGGATGAATCCAAGATCCTCTGCCCCTGCCACCACGGCGCCTTCAACGCCAAAACCGGCGACGTCCTGTACGGCCCGCCGGAGCGGCCGCTGCCCGCGGTGAAGCTTGGCATGCGTCCGGACGGGATCTACTTTGAGGGCATGATGCCTTATATCAAAGGTGGGGCCGGCCATGCGGTTTAAGGACCGGGAAGCCGAGCAGCTGGAGCTGAGGGAAACGCTCGGGCTCATTTTGAGCCTGGGCGCGATCTTCATTCAGATCTGGGTTCTGACATCGGCCATGCACACTTTTTTGTCCGGAGAATCCAAGCATCTCCTCGCCGCGCTGATCCTGAGCGGCGCATCGCTGGCGTGCTGTGTGCTCACGGCGCTGACGACGATGCCGGGATTCCTGCGCCTCTTGTCCCGCAACAGAGCTTTTTACTCGCCCAAAAAATAAGGTCATCATCATGCAAGAGCGGGCGACAGCCGCATCGCATCGGGTCCTCCTTTTGAACACGCTGGCATTTACGGTCTGTTTTGCGGCGTGGATGTTGAACGGGGTGTTGGTCACATTCCTATCCTCTAACCAGGTCTTTGACTGGGGTCCGGTCGAGACCGGATGGCTTCTGGGGATCCCGGTCCTCACGGGGTCCATCTTT
>CAZHID010000065.1:7244-9413 GCA_964532445.1 uncultured Planctomycetia bacterium
TTCGGAGGGAAGCCGGTTTTTGGCGCGCTGCTTCTCATTTGCGCGGTCCCGATGTACCTGTTGTCGGCCGCGGACAGCTTCTGGAGCTTCGCGCTGTGCAGCTTTGGATTCGGTCTGGTCGGCGTGAGCTTTTCGATCGGGATCGCTTTTTCGTCCGTGTGGTACCCCAAAAAAAATCAGGGGACCGCGCTCGGCATCTTCGGAGCCGGTAACGCCGGCGCCGCGCTGACGACGCTGGCCGCCCCCAAGCTTCTGGATCACTTCACCCAAAACGGCGCGGATCTGGAGGGTTGGCGCGCCCTACCCAGATGCTATGCCGCGGCGCTCGTTGCGATGGCCGTTGTTTTTTTGATCTTTTCGGTCAATAAGAAGCCCAAGTCCAGCGGTAAGCATTGGACCGAGATGCTGACGCCGCTCAGAAGCATGCGCGTGTGGCGCTTCGGCCTGTATTACTTTTTGGTGTTCGGCTGTTTTGTGGCGTTTTCGCAGTGGCTGGTGCCGTATTTTGTCAGCGCGTACTACATGCCCCTGGTGACCGCGGGCATTCTGGCCGCGTGCTTCAGCTTTCCGTCGGGCGTGATCCGCGCGGTAGGCGGATGGATGTCCGACAGGTTCGGGGCGCGCAAAGTGATGTACTGGGTGCTCGGCGCGTCGACCGTGATCAGTCTGATGCTGACGGTCCCGAAGATGGACATTTATTCGCCGGGGCAGGGTGTGATCGCCGCGCGTCCGGGTGTCGTCACCGAAGTGACGCCCGCAGCGGTCCGGGTGGGCGACAAGTCTTACCCTTTGATCGTCAAAGAGGAACGGCTCGAGAACTATGACGCGCAAATCCTGCTGTGGCCGACCAAAGAAGCGTGGCAGGAGCCGGCCGTCACCGTGGGTCAAAAAGTTCAGAAGAAGGAACTGCTGGCCCGGGGCGTCACCCGGATCCACTTCCAGGCCAACATGTGGATCTTCGCGTTCCTGGTCTTTGTGCTCGGGATCATCTGGGGTATCGGCAAAGCGGCTGTGTACAAGCACATCCCCGATTATTTTCCGGAAGAAGTGGGCGTGGTCGGGGGAATGGTGGGGGTGATCGGGGGGTTGGGCGGATTCTTCTGCCCGATCCTTTTTGGCTACCTGCTAAAGAACACGGGGCTTTGGACAAGCTGCTGGGCGTTCATGTTCCTGCTGTCCGTCCTTTGCCTGTGGTGGATGCACACGGTGGTCGTGCGCATGATGAGAGAAAAATACCCGGAAATGGCCCGCCGGATCGAGAACTGACCTTCAGACGAAGCGAACCAGGAGGACAAGTGGCAAAGATCAATATTGAGCGATGGGATCCAGAAGATCAGCGGTTCTGGAACTCTGAAGGGAAGGGGGCCGCTTTTAGGAACCTTTGGATCTCGATCCCGGCCCTGCTTCAGTCGTTCGCGATCTGGATCATGTGGGGCATGATCATCGTTCAGATGAGAAAACTCGGCTTCACCCTGGGTCTGCCGCACGAGACGCCGGAAGACCTCAAAACGTTCAACGAACTTCTGTGGACCATCCCGGCCATCGCCGGACTCGCCGGCGCGACGCTACGGATCCCCAATTCTTTCCTCATCGCCATCGGCGGCGGCCGAAATGTGGTGTTTTTCTCGACCGTCATGCTGCTGATCCCGTCCGTTGGCGCTGGTCTGGCGCTGCAGAACATCCACACGCCTTATCATGTCTTCGCGATCCTGGCGGTGTTATCCGGCTTCGGCGGCGGGAACTTCGCCTCTTCGATGTCGAACATCTCGTTTTTCTTTCCCAAACGGATGCAGGGCACCGCGCTGGGCTTGAACGCGGGTTTGGGCAATCTGGGTGTCAGTGTGATGCAATTCTTGATCCCCGTGGTTATCACGGCGGGATTTTTTGGAAGCATGGCCGGTGCGGGGTTGCCGCTCACAGAAGCCGACGGCGCCAAAACCGTCGGAACCCTGGTGTTCATTCAGAACGCGGGATGGGTCTGGGTGCCGTTCTTGATCCTGTCCGCAATCGCCGCGTTCTTTGGAATGAACAATCTGAAGACGGCGACACCCGGGCTGGGCAATTATCCGGCTGAATTCTTCCGGATCGCGCTGTTGACCGGATTCGGTCTTATTGCCGCGGGCGTCGGCGCTTATTGCCAGGTCGTGCTCAAGTGGAACATGTGGGCGG
>CAZHID010000066.1:0-9356 GCA_964532445.1 uncultured Planctomycetia bacterium
GGGCGTTTTTACAAGCTTAAGTTTGGCACTTACTTCCTGCCGCTGGACCTGTCGGGGTTCAAATTCAAAGCCGCGATCGAGAAAAAGCGCAAAGAGATGACAGTCCACGAGCTCTGGGCGCAATTCAAGAAGCTCAAGTCCGAAGGCTTCGTCGACAACTACGTGCTGACGGAGATCCATCAGAAGATCGCGATGGCGCTGTCCCCGCTCATTCTCACCCTGATCGCGATCCCCCTCGGGATGCGCACGCACCGCAGCGAAAAATCGGTCGGCTACGCCGTCGCGCTCATCCTGGGCACCGTGTACTGGGTCGCGATCATCGGTGTCGGGGCCGTCTCAAAGACCGGGACGGTCCCGCCTGTCCTGGCGATGCACCTGCCGAACGCGGTTTTCCTGCTGGTCGGCCTGGTGCTGCTGCGAAGGATGGTCAGGTCATGATCCTGCTCCACCGCCATATGCTGAGATCTTTCGTCCGGCCGTTCATTTTTTGTTCGGTCTTCTTCCTGGCGATGTTCATCGTCGTGGACGTCCTGAACCAGCTCGACGAATTCCTGGTCTCCGGCGCGGACGCGCGCGTGATCGCCATGTACTACGCGTCCATGATCCCCCTCATCCTGGCCCAGATCCTGCCGGCGGCGGTCCTCCTCGCCGCGCTCTACGCACTGGGCCTCCTGAACCGGCACAATGAGATCACGGCGATGAAGTCCAACGGTGTTTCCGGTTTCCGGATCCTCCAGCCCGTCTTCCTCGCGGGCCTCGTGATCAGCTTCGCGCTCTTCGCGATGAACGAGACGGTGACGCCCCAGGCGACGGTCGCTACCTCCTCGATCAAGTACGGGCTCATCAAGAAAAAGACCTCCGATATGGGCGAGCGGTCCGTGCAGAACGTCGCGCTCCTGACGGACCGGCACCGCATGGTCTACGCGCGCGAAATGATGATCGGCACCCGGTCGATGTACGACGTGATCATCCTCGAGCACCGCAGCAACATGACGCTCAAGTCCAAGACGACCGCGCGCAGCGGCGTCTACCTGAACGGGTCCTGGATCCTTTATGACGTGCTGGAATATGACGTGGATGAGCGAGGCGCGGTGACCGACAGGCCGCGGACGCTCGAGAGGAAAGAGATCGACCTGAAGGAAAGCCCAGAGGATTTTTTGACGCAGTACGCCCAGCCGGAACACATGAGCTACTGGAACCTGCGGCGCTACATCAAAGGGACCCGGATCACGGGCTACCGGGCCTCCAACCGCCTCCTCGTGGAACTGCATGAAAAACTTTCGGGCCCGTTCGTCTGCCTCGTGATGCTGCTCGTCTCAGCACCGCTGGCGCTCGTCTCCAGACGTGGCGGGGCCATGCTGTCGATCGGCGTGGGTCTGCTCGTGATCGTCATCTTCTACTCATTTGGTGCCGTCTCAAGCGCTCTGGGCAAAGGCGGCATCCTGCCCCCGTTCATCGCCGCGTGGCTCCCGAACGTCTCGTTCGGCCTGCTCGGCCTCGACCGCCTCCGCCGCAACGTCTGCCCGCCCGCGCGTGCCCGCGGTCCTAAGAACGGAGCGTTAGGTGCCCGCGGACCAGCTCGAAAGGTAGCGTTCCTGCGCGGCGGTCAGCTTGTCGAGCTTGATGCCCATCGACTGGAGCTTGAGTGACGCGATCTTTTCGTCGATCGGCTGAGGGACCGAGTAGACCTTCTTGGAGAGGGTCTTGTGGTTCTTCACGAGGAACTCGGTCGACAGCGCCTGGTTCGCGAAGCTCATGTCCATGACCATGCCCGGGTGCCCTTCGGCGGCGCCGAGGTTCACGAGGCGGCCTTCCGCGAGCAAGTAGATCCGGCGGCCGTTGGCGAGCTTGTATTCGACGAGGTTGCTGCGCATCTCGCGGGTCGACTTGGCCATCTTCTTGAGGCCGGCGACGTCGATCTCGACGTCGAAGTGACCCGAGTTGGAGATCATCGCGCCGTCCTTCATCTTGAGGAAATGCTCGGGTCTCAGCACGCCGCAATCGCCCGTCACCGTGACGAACACGTCGCCCTTGGAGGCGGCTTCGGCCATCGGCATGACGTCGAATCCGTCCATGACCGCTTCGATCGCCTTCAACGGGTCGACCTCGGTCACGATCACGCGTGCGCCCAGGCCGTGCGCGCGCATCGCGACGCCGCGTCCGCACCAGCCGTACCCCGCGACGACGACCCTGGACCCGGAGATCAGGAAATTCGTCGCGCGGATCACGCCGTCCATCGTGGACTGGCCGGTGCCGTAGCGGTTGTCAAAAAAGTGCTTGGTCTTCGCGTCATTGACCGCGATCACCGGGAACAGGAGCTTCCCGTCCGCCTCGAGCGCCTTGAGGCGGATCACGCCGGTCGTGGTCTCTTCGGTGGATCCGATGAGCTTGGCGACCAGGTCCTTGCGGGTGGTGTGGATGAGGGCCACGAGGTCGGCGCCGTCGTCCATGGTCACGTGAGGCTGGGTGTCGAGCACCGCGTTCAGGTGCTTGTAGTAGGTGTTGCGGTTCTCACCGTGGATCGCGTAGACCGGGATGCCGTAGTCCTTCACAAGAGAGGCCGCGACGTCGTCCTGCGTGCTCAAGGGGTTGGACGCGCAGAGGGAGACCTGGGCTCCGCCCGCTTTGAGCGCGACCATCAGGTTGGCGGTCTCGGCGGTGACGTGGAGACAGGCCGCGACCCGGATCCCCTTGAGGGGCTTCTGGGCGGTGAAGCGCTTCGTGATCTGGTCGATCACCGGCATCTGGCGGGCGGTCCACTCGATCCGTCCCTTGCCCTGCGGCGCCAATCCGAGCGACTTGATATCAAATTTGGAACCCATTCGTTTCTCCTGAAGTAAGAAAATCGGTTGTGTTGGAAGTTATCGGACCAGCGCCGCGCTGTGACCGTTGGAGCGCATCCGCTCCTCGGTGTGGCGCTTCAGGTCCTGGACCTTGTCCGTCCGCTCCCAGGTGAACCCTTTTTCGGAGCGGCCGAAGTGGCCGTAGGCGGCCGTCTTGCGGTAGACCGGCTTGCGCAGGTCCAGCGTCTTGATGATGCCGTGGGGCGTCAGGTCGAAGGTCTTGCGCACCGCGGACTCGAGCACGTCGCTGGCGACCTTGCCGGTGCCGAACGTGTTCACGAGGACGGACACGGGTTCGCGGACGCCGATGGCGTACGCGACCTGGATCTCACAGCGCTCGGCGAGTCCCGACGCGACCACGTTCTTGGCGATGTACCGCGCCATGTAGCAGGCGGAACGGTCCACCTTCGAGGGGTCCTTGCCGGAGAAGGCTCCGCCGCCGTGGGGCGCGGCGCCGCCGTAGGTGTCCACGATGATCTTGCGGCCGGTGAGGCCGGTGTCCGCGACGGGACCGCCCACTTCGAAGCGGCCGGTCGGGTTCACGAAGATCTTCGTGTTCTTGTCGACCATGTTCTGCGGGATGATCGCGGGGTTCTTGACGATGTGCTTGATGAGGTCCTTGCGGATGGTCGCGGACGCGACGGCGGCGCGATGGTGCGTGCTGATGACGATCGCGTCGATGCGCACGGGGCGGCCGTTCTCGTATTCCACGGTGACCTGGGACTTGCCGTCCGGCCAAAGGTACTTGAGGGTCTGGGATTTGCGGAGGTCGGCCAGCTGGCGCGTGATGCGGTGGGCCAGCGTGATCGCCATGGGCATGAGCTCAGGGGTCTCGCGGCACGCGTATCCGAACATCATTCCCTGGTCGCCGGCGCCGCCGGTGTCGACGCCCATCGCGATGTCGGGCGACTGCTGCTGGATCGCGGTCAGGACGCCGCAGGACTGGTAGTCGAAGCCGAGCGCGGCTTCGGTGTAACCGATGTCCTTGAGGGTCGCGCGGACCAGCTTCGAAATGTCAACGTACGTCTTGGTCGTGACCTCTCCCGTCACGACGACCATGCCGGTCGTCACGAGCGTCTCGACGGCCACGCGGCCGTTCGGGTCTTCCGCCATGATGGCGTCCAACACGGAGTCGGAGATCTGATCGCAAATTTTGTCGGGATGGCCTTCGGTCACGCTTTCGGAGGTGAAGAGATAACGTTCTTTTTTCATGATCGCCTTTCCTGTGATTAAACGGCGGGCTGTTCTTTCAGCAAAGCCTTGTCGGCTTCCGCCCATTGCCCAAAACTCCCGATATCATACCATCGGCCTTTGAATTCGTAAGCGCGGACTTCGACGTGGTCCAGGAGCCACTTGATGAAGTGGCCCGGAGCGTCCTTGACGTCCTTGCCTGACAAATAATCGTCCAGGAACGGCAGGACCCGGCGAGAAAGACCGTACACGCCCATGCTCACGAGGCTCGTCTTGGGCTCGGCGGGTTTTTCCTCGATCAGGGTCACCTCTCCGTCCGCGGTCTTCTCGACCGTTCCGTAACGGCCGGCCGCGATCGCGGGGTCGCCGACGTCCGTGACGCCGATCAGCACTCCCCCGTCCTGTTCCTTCAGTTTGGCCGCGAAGGCGCCCAAATTTTCGTCAAAAAGGTTGTCGCTCGCGAGGACGAGAAGGTCGTCGGAGATCCGGGCCGTCCGCAGCGCGAAGCGCAGGTCGCCGGTCGCGCCGAGACGGTCCGAGTTGGACGTCGTGCCGTCGTTCAGCACACGGATGGGCCGGCCGGGATTCAGACGGCTGCGCTGGACGGCCCAGCGGGTGAAGACCTGAAAGAACCGGCTATTGGTCACCAGGACGGTCTCTTCGATGCCTTCGACAGCGTCGACGCGGTCCATGAGGTGGTCGATCATGAGCCGGCCCCCGACCGAAAGCAACGCCTTCGGCTGGTTACGCGTGATCGGATACAGCCGTGTGGCGTAACCGGCAGCCAAGATGATCGCTCTCATGATTATTTACCTCCGCTGTCCGCGAACCCGCGGAACGGCGCCTTGTCTTTCATCGCCTTGTTGAGTTCCTGCCGGGCATACGCCATAACGTCCTTGCCCATTGAGAATTTGAGCGCTTCCTTGGCAACGCGCTGAGCGTTCTGATACTTGATCGAGCGGATGATCAGCTTGATCTCGGGCAGCATCACAGCCGAGACCGAGATCTCGTCCAGCCCCATCCCGATCAGGATCATCGTGAGTTCAGGATCGCCCGCCATCTCGCCGCACATGCAGACCTTGACCTTGTGCTGGTGGCCGGTGTCGATGATCATCTTGATGAGCCGGAGCACGGCCGGATGGGCCGGGTCATATAGGTAGGCGATCTTTTCGTTCACGCGGTCGGCGGCCAGCGCGTACTGGATCAGGTCGTTGGTCCCGATGGAAAAAAAGGTCACCTGTTTGGCCAGCAGATCGCAAGTCACCGCCGCGGACGGGATCTCGATCATCGCGCCGACCTCCATCTTGGGGTCGTACTTGATGCCCTTCTTTTCGAGCTCACGCTTGCACTGCTCGAGCATCGCGTTGGCCGCCTGGAGCTCCTCAAGGCCCGAGATGAGCGGGTACATGATCCTCACCTTGCCGAACGCGCTCGCGCGCAGGATCGCGCGCAGCTGCGCCTTGAAGATCTCCGGCATCGCGAGGCAGAAGCGGATCGCGCGCCAGCCCAGGAACGGGTTCATCTCGCGCGGCATGTCGAGGTGCGACAGGAACTTGTCGCCGCCGAGATCGAGCGTGCGCAGCGTGACCGGCATCGGGTTCATCGCGGAGACGACCTGCTTGTACGACTCGAACTGTTCGTCTTCCGTGGGGAGCGTGCGGCGGTTCAGATAAAGGTATTCGGTGCGGTACAGGCCGATGCCCGCGGCGCCGTGGGCGCGGATGGATTCGATCTCCTCGGGCAGCTCCATGTTGGCCAGGAGCGCGATGTTCCGGCGGTCCAGCGTCACCGCGGGCGCGGTGGTGAACTGCAGGAGCTCGCGGCCGTGCTGCAGGTAGCGCTCGCGTTCGACCTCGTAGAGCTCGCGGGTCGCGGCGTCCGGATTGATGATGACCTTGCCGCCGGTGCCGTCGATGATGACCTCGTCCCCGTCCTTGACGGCCTGGGTGACCTTCTCGAGACCCACGACGGCCGGGACCTCGAGCGACTTCGCCATGATCGCGGTGTGGGACGTGCGTCCGCCGATGTCGGTCGCGAACCCGATGACGTTCTTCTTGTGCATCGTGGCGGTGTCGCTGGGACTCAGGTCGTACGCGATCACGATGACCTTGTCGGAAATACGGTCCAGGCGGCCGGTCTGCTCGCCCATGAGGTTCTTCAGGATGCGGCGGCTGACGTCATTGACGTCGGCGACGCGCTCGCGGAGGTACTCGTCGTTCACGCTCGAGAGCGCCGAGGTGTATTTCTTGAGGGATTGCGAAAAAACGTATTCGACCGCGACCTGCTGGCTCTTGAGGCCCTGGATGACCTCCTCGATGAGCGTGCGGTCCTCGATCAGCATGAGATGGGCGTCGAAGATCTCCGCGTGCTCGCGGCCGAGCTCCTGCGTGATCTGGTGCTGGATCTTGAGGATCTGGGCGCGGGTGCGGGTGAGCGCGTCCTCGAAGCGGAGGATCTCCGCGGGGATCTGGTCGGCGTTGATCGGCGTCGCGGGGACCGAGAGGTCCTCGTGGTCGAGCAGCATGGCCCGGCCGATCGCGATGCCGCCCGCGGCGGCGATACCGGTCAATATTTTCATCGTCAGGCGGGCCTCTCCGGCTTTTCCATATCCGTTCCGTGTGTCAAAAAGTGTTCCAATTCCGCGATGGCGGTCTCCGCGTCGCGCCCGGTCACGGACAGCTCGAGCTCCGAACCCTGCTCCGCGGCCAGCATGAGAAGCCCCATGATGGACTTGCCGTTCACCGTCTGCCCTTCCTTGGTCAATGAGATCTCCGACTCGAACTTGTTCGCGATCTTCACGAAGATGGACGCCGGGCGCGCGTGCAGACCGAGCGGGTTCATGACCCGGACTTTCTTAAGGAGCGTCATCGTCCCTTCCTCACCGCGATCTCAGTGATGATCTTGGCGAGCCGTCTGGAATTATGCCGCACGACGTCCACGCCGCGGACCAGGTCCGCCTCGACCACCTTGTAACCGAGACCCCGGATCCGCTCCGCCTCGTTCTTCAAGGGATACGCCCCCTCGTGGATGTACCGGTCGGCCAGCGCTTGCGGGACCCGCCCGTTGTTCACGACCACGTGGGTCAGGACTTCGGGCTGCGTGTTCCGGACCAGCGCTTCCACGTGGTCGAAGTCGGACTTCAAATGGCTCGTTTCCCTCGGCTGGGTCATGATGTTGCACACGTAGATCTTCGGCGCGCGGGACGCGATGATCTCGGCCAGCAGGTTCTCGATCAAAAGGTTCGGCAGCACGCTCGTATAAAGGGAACCGGGTCCGAACACGATCACGTCCGCCGAGCGGACCGCCTGCAGGGCGTCCTCCGCGGCCGGCACGGAATCAGGCTTCAAAAAGATGCGTTCGATCGGGGACCCGCAGGCCGAGATCTTGGTCTCCCCGTCCGTGACCCGCCCGTCCGCGTGATGGGCCGCGAGCGTGACCGCCGACAGGGTGGAAGGCACCACGCGGCCGCGGATGTTCAGGATGCGGCTGGATTCGCGGACCGCCTTTTCAAAGTCGCCCGTGATCTTGGCCATCGCCAGGATGAACAGGTTGCCGAAGCTGTGGCCCGAAAGGTCGGAGGCGCCTTCCTTGAA
The DNA here is from genome assembly GCA_964532445.1 of uncultured Planctomycetia bacterium. GTDB lineage: Bacteria > Omnitrophota > Gorgyraeia > 2-02-FULL-51-18 > JAGOUK01 > JAGOUK01. Next base: position 7,628 of record CAZHID010000066.1, read on the forward strand.
GCGGAACTGAAAAAGCTCCTGCATCAGCGGCTCCGCGTCGGCGAGCGCGACCAGGCAGTTGCGGATGTCGCCGGGAGGAAGCACGCCGAACTGGTCGCGCAGGCGGCCGGAGGAACCGCCGTCGTCCGCCACGGTCACGATCGCCGTGATGTTGGACGTGCGCTCCTTGAGACCGTGCAGAAGGACCGAGAGCCCCGTACCCCCGCCGACCGCGACCACGCGCGGACCGCTGGCCAGAACGCCGCGGTGGTACATGATATTGAGAAGCTGGCCCTCCTGGTTCGGGGCCAGAAAAGTGATGACGGACTTAAGGATTTTGCGGACGGAGACGACGACCGCGAAGATGCCGCCGACGACGAAAAGGCTGCCGACCGTTTCCTGGCTCTCGATGAGCGTGACGACGAACCCCATCGAGACCAGAACAACCCCCGCGGCCAGGAGAAAAACCCAGCGCTTGATCCGAAGACCGGGGTAAAGCCATTTATAAAAACCCATGACAGACCGCCCCGAAGCGTTACGGCTTCTTGGCGTCCTCTTCCTTGATCGCCTTGTAGATTTTTTTCTCGTCGGTGAGGGTCTTGAGATAGTCCCGGAAGTATTTGTCCTTGAGAAGCCGGGAGATGCGCGCGAGCGCTTTGAGGTGGGGTCCCGCGGAATCCTCGGGAGCGATCAGACAAAAGAACAAATGCACGGGTTCGCCGTCCAACGAGTCGAAGTCGATGCCCTTGCGGGAGATGCCGAACGCGGCGACCAGGCGCTTGGCGGCGTCGCACTTGCCGTGGGGGATGCCGACACCCAGACCGATGCCGGTGCTGCCGAGCGACTCGCGGGCCATCAGGACCTTGACGATGTCCTCGCGGTTCCTGAGCCCCTCCGCTTTGGCGAGGAGATCTATCATCTCGCGGATCGCGCCGTTCTTGTCCGTCGCTTTGAGCTCTGCGCAAATAGCGTCTTCGCTCAGGAATTCCACGATCTTCATAGGTCCGCCTCGTTTCTCGTAGGGAAAATGGAGCGGGAGAAGGGATTCGAACCCTCGACCTCAACCTTGGCAAGGTTGCACTCTACCACTGAGTTACTCCCGCAAAACCGACTCAAAAAATTTTGCCGCGGGGGGGACTTGAACCCCCAATCCTTTCGGAACATGGTCCTAAGCCATGCGCGTCTGCCAATTTCGCCACCGCGGCCGGTCCCCGCGTTAAATTGGTGCGCCGAGTAGGGATTGAACCTACGACCCGCTGATTAAGAGTCAGCTGCTCTACCAACTGAGCTATCGGCGCGAAAAACGGAGCCCTATGATAACACAAAATTTACGCCTGACAATCCCCGAATGCGCCCAAAAAGCGGCCTAGGCTAAGGGCGGCTTAAGACGACAAAAAGGCGGCCGCCTGCCGCTCCATCCGCTCCGGCGTCAACGCGAGCGCGCGCTCGGCGGACTTCTGCCAGCTCAAGCGTTCCATTCCCCGGATCCAGTGCAGCAGGTCCGCCGGCGAGTATCGGGAGCGCAAGTAGCTGATCACAGCGAATGCCTGCAAATAAGCCTCGCCCGCCTGGGCCGCGTCGCCGGTCAACGGGTCCATCCGTCCTTCGAGTTCTTCGAGCTTCCAGCGCAGATGCCCGTCCACAAGCAGCCGGGCGGGATCGAGTATCCGCTTGGAATGGACCCGCTCTTCCTGGTCCACCGCAAAACCCTCCTGGACCCATGACGGACACTTGCCAGCGCTTGCGAGCC
>CAZHID010000067.1:0-9350 GCA_964532445.1 uncultured Planctomycetia bacterium
CGATCATGCTGATGCTGAACGCCCCGGAAACAAAGTACCAACCGCTGACGAGCCAGACAGAAAGCGGCCGCTCCGGAGCGGGTTGAAGAGATGGGTCGGGAGTGTCATTCATGGTTTTAAAGTATATCAGAAATGCGTCTTGTCGGCGGGGCGGCGGCTGGTCTATAGTAACCCCATGCGCGCAGAGATCATCAATGTCGGCACCGAACTTCTGATCGGATCGACCCTCAACACCCACCAGCAATTCCTGGCCCGCGAACTCGGGGCCCTCGGCATCGACTTGTACACCGCGGTTACACTCGGCGACAACCCTCAGCGGCTCGCGGCGGCGCTAACGGCGGCGCTTTTCAGATCGGACCTGGGCGTGCGGACCGGCGGGCTCGGCCCCACCGACGACGACATCACGGTCGCCGCGGCGGCGCGCGCGCTCGGACTGGAACTGAGGATGGACCGCTCCGTTCACGAGGCGATCCGCAAGCGCCTCGAGGCCCGCGGCCGGAAGATGGACGCTTTTCAGGCACGGCAAGCACTCCTTCCGGAAGGCGCCGCCGCGTTCCCGAATCCCAACGGCACAGCCCCGGGCGTCTTCGTGACGGTCCGCCGGCGCGGCAGGACCTGTCACGTGGCCCTGCTCCCGGGCCCTCCCCGTGAACTCTACCCGATGTTCCGGGACCACCTCGCTCCCCGCCTCCGAAAGATCCTGGGACCGGCGCGCGAAACACTCGTTGTCGAACGAATTTATTTTCCGGGGGCGGTCGAGTCCGAGATCGCGCCCAAGGTCAACGACTGGCTCAACGCCGAGCCGCCGGTCACGGCCGGCATCTACGCGCGCGCGGGAGAGGTCGAGCTGGCGGTCATGTCCAAGCACGTCCGGGAACGCGAGGCGGCCCGCGCGGCCGAGCGAGCTGTTCAGGCGATCCTCAAGCGCTTCAAGGGCCGGCTCGTCCTGCGGCACCCGGAGACCCTTCCCTCGCTCATCGCGCGGGAGCTCACGCGGCGCCGTAAGACGCTGTGTGTCGCGGAATCCTGCACCGGAGGTCTTTTGGCCGGACGGCTCACGGATGGGGCCGGCGCTTCTGATTTTTTCAAAGGCGGCGTGGTCGCTTACGACAACGCGGTGAAGGTCAAATTATTGGGCGTGCCGCCCGCGCTCCTGGCCGAACACGGTGCGGTGAGCGCGTGGACGGCCGAGAGGATGGCGCAGGGCGCACGCGGGCTCTTGGGATGCAACTACGCGCTGTCCGTGACCGGCATCGCGGGACCTTCGGGCGGGAGCGCCGCCAAGCCCGTCGGACTCGTCTACATCGGACTGGCCGCGCCCGAAGGCACTTGGGTCTTCAAACATCATTTTTTGGGAAAAAGGCCGGACATCCGCGCCAAAGCGGCCCAGGCCGCGATGACGCATCTGGGATATATCCTGTCAGGACTAGGGTTCGGCGGAAGCCCTGATCAGCCGATCAGAGCGGACGGAAAGAGCCGGACCAGGACCTGAATGATCAGGTTGGCCGCCAGACCCGCGGCCAGGTCGTCGAGAACGATCGTTGACGGGTGGCCCATCCGGTCGATCTTACGGATCCCGAGCGGCTTCAAGATATCGAAAAAGCGGAACAGAACGAACCCGATCCCCAAAACCGCCGCCGACGGCGGTAAAAAAATGAACGCGACGAGCTGTCCCGCCGTTTCATCCAGAACGAACGCCTGAGGGTCTTTGACGCCGAAGTGGGCTTGAGCGGGCCGCGCCAAGGCGAGCCCGATGACCGTCCCCAAGTGCCCGGTGCCGCGGGCAGGAGCCCGACGCCCCCGGACGTCACCAGGAACACGTCGAATTTTTTCACAGCCCCGCTTCCCGTGTCTTATCTACCAGAGCGGCCGCGCGTCGACCCGCCCTCACAGCCAAACCTTCCGGTTCGCCGCGAGAAATTTGAACCCGCTGTACAGCGTCCAGGCCACAACGACATAAAGGAGGATGCGGACCGCCCAGAAGCCGGGCTCGATCCAAGCTTGAGCCTGGGGGATCTCGCGCAGGAAGAGCAGCGACAGGATCGTGAGGATGCTGACGAGCTGGAGGATGGTCTTGTGCTTGCCGCTCGACTGGGCCGGAAGGACCTGGCCCCGGTTGGCGGCCAGCAGCCTCAAGCCCGTGATGAGAACTTCCCGGGCGAGCATCACGATCACCATCCACGCCGGAACAACGCTCAACTGCACGAACGCGAGAAAGGCGCCGAACACGAGGATCTTGTCAGCGATCGGGTCCATGAGCTGGCCGAACGGCGTGACCAAGCCCCGCGTCCGCGCGATCCGTCCGTCCAGATAATCGGTGAACGCCGCGATGGCAAAAACCGTGAGCGCCGCGGCCTTGAACCAGGCGCCCGGGACAAAAAGAAGGGATAGAAAAACCGCGGTGAGACCGATCCTGAGCAGTGTGAGAAAATTCGGGAGGTTCAACGCGCCGGCTTCACTTCGGCGAAAAGGTCGTGGTCCATCGCGTCCGTCACGACGGCGTCGATGAACTCGCCGACAGCGATCGGCTCGCGGGAGCGGACGAGCACCTCGCCGTCAACTTCGGGCGCGTCGGCGGTGCTGCAAAGCTTTTTCGTCGATGAGCACGCGGATCGTGGTGCCGATGCGCGAGGCGTTCCAGTCGGCCGTGATCTCTTCCTGGACTTCCATGACACGCTTGAAGCGCTCGTTCTTAAGCTCTTCCGGGAGCTGTCCTTCCATCCCGAAGGCGCGGGTCCCTTCTTCGCGCGAATACGTGAACGCGCCCAGCCGCTCGAAGCGGACCTCGCGCATGTAATCCAACAGGTCCTCGAATTCGGCCTCCGTCTCGCCCGGAAAGCCCACGATCACGGCCGTGCGCAGCACCATGCCCGGGACCTTGCGGAAATCACGGATGACCTGGTCCATCGCCTCGCGCGAGACCCCGCGGTTCATGCGCTTGAGCATGTCCGGGTGGCTGTGCTCGATCGGGAGGTCCAGGTAGCGGCAGATGTTGTCGTGCTGGCGGAACACGTCGACGAGTTCCGGCGTCACATGGGCCGGATGCGCGTACAGGGGCCGGATCCAAACGTCCGGCAGCGCTTCGGCCAGGCGCGCGAGGAGCTTCGGGAGCTCGAACACCCGCCCCCGGTCGAACCCGAAGGCCGCCGTGTCCTGCCCGATCAAATTGATCTCGCGCAGCTTGCCCGCCCGCGCGCGCTCACCCGCCTCAGCCAAAATATCCTCGATTGTGCGTGAACGGTGCCGGCCCTTCATGGCCGGGATCGCGCAATACGAACAGGCGTTCAGGCACCCTTCGCTGATCTTGATGTAGCAGGTGTGGTCGGGGGTCAGCGACTTCTTGGGGCTGAACTGATCGAGCAAAAATTGCGGACGCGGCGTGACCGTGACCCGGGCGCCGGTGCTTTCCATGCCGCGCGCCGCGCGGAGCGGCTCGAGGACCTTCGCCAGGTCGCCGAAGCTGTCGGTGCCGACGACGATGTCGAGTTCGGTGATGTCCTTGGCCAGTTCGGTCCCGTAGCGCTGGGACAGGCAGCCCATGACGACGACGGAGCCGATCTTGTTCTTCTTCTTGAGTTCGACGAGCTCGAGGATGGCGTCGATGGATTCTTTTTTGGCGGCTTCGGTGAAGGCGCAGGTGTTGATGACGGCGATGTCGGCGCGTTTGACGTCGGGGGCGTAGGCGTAACCGGCCTTGAGCAGACCGCCGAGCGCGACCTCGGAATCCACCAGGTTGCGGGCGCAGCCCAGGGTCAGGAGTCCCACGCGAAGATCGGAGGAGGCGGTCCGGCTCACGGCGCGAGCCTAACCCTTGATCTCTTCGATGCCGTCGCGGGTGAAGCGGAGGTTCTTGATCTTGCCGGCGCCGGGCTGACCGACGGCGTACCCGTTCACCGCGATCCGGACGCCTTCGGGACGGCCGAGCTTGATGTCGAAGCCCTTGTCGGCCAGCCAACGCTCGGTCTCGCCCCGGTGCAGGATCGCCTCAAAGACGACCTGTCCGTCCGACTGGATGCGCATCCACACGTCGGTGATGGCGTAGACCTCGAGCATCATCCGGTCCTGGGGACGGATCTTGGGAAAGCTGCCCTGCGAAGGGCTGTTCAGATAACGGGAGGACGCGGGAGCGGCCGGGGCCGCAGCGGCGGCGGCCTTGATCGGCGCGCGGGCCGCCAGGCGGCTCGTCTCGGCCGCGGGCTTCACGGACGCGGATCTGAGCGGCGCGGCGGTCTTTTTCGGGGCCGGAGCCATGACGGAGACTTTGAGCGACTGCCGGCTCTCGGCCCAGTCCCGCACGCTGCGGGAGATCTGGAACACGGCCAGCGCGACGACGGCCAGCGCGATCGCGGCGACGATCCATTTGGCGGAAAGCTGCTTGCCGGACGGCGCCGCGGACAGCGGCGGAAGGTGGCTGATGAGATCCGGTTGGGGCGGCACGGTGATCGCGGGCTCGCGTTTCTTTTCCACGCGGGGACGGCGGGGCTTCGGCGCTTCGACGGTCTCGCCTTCGGTCTTTTTCTCGAGACCCACGAAGAGTTCAACAGGACGCTCGGCGATGCCGAGTGAATCGAATTCGGACATGATCTCGGCCGTGTTCACGCCGAGGAAGTCCGCGTACTGCTTGACGAAGCCGCGCGCGTAGATCTTGCCGCCCGGCCAGTCAGCGAGGTCGTCGCCCTCGAGACGCGTGATCACACCCGGATGGATGCGCAGGCGCAGGTGGACGTCCTCGATCGTGAAGTTCTTCTTTTCGCGTTCGCGCTTGAACCGCGCGCCGATGGATCCTTGTGTGCTCAAAGCTTATGTCCCCTGTTTGGCCGCTTCGTCCGGATTCGTCAGCTGCTTGATCCGGTCTTCCAACTCATTGATCGAGATCAGGATATCCCGGGGTTTGGCCCCCTTCGACGGCCCTACAATACCATCTTCTTCCATCATGTCCACCAGGCGCGCGGCGCGGGTGTAACCGAGGCCGAGACGGCGCTGAAGGGTCGAGACGGAGGCCTGACCCGACGAAACGATCGTGCGGCAGGCTTCCGGATAATATTCGTCATCACGGAAGTTCTTGGCCTGTCCTTCCTTCCTGGAAGTGGTCTGAATGAGGGTCGGGTCATATTGCGCCTTGCGCATCTTGCTGATGTACGCCACCGTCCGGTCGATCTCTTTGCCCGAAACCCAGGCGCCCTGACCGCGCTTGAGGTGCGATTCACGCGGGTTCATATAAAGGAGGTCGCCCTTGCCGAGGAGCGACTCCGCGCCGACTTCGTCCAGGACCGTTCGCGAATCGGTGCCCGAAGTCACCGAGAATGAGATGCGCGACGGGAAATTGGCCTTGATGACACCGGTGATGACGTCGACCGAGGGGCGCTGGGTCGCGAGCACCAGATGGATGCCGACGGCGCGAGCGAGCTGGGCCAGGCGCTGGATGGAGGTCTCAACCTCTTTGCGCTGGGTGGTCATGAGGTCCGCGAGCTCATCCACGATCGTGACGATGTACGGATACGACCGCGGGGGCGCTTCGCCGTTCGGGCCGGGCGCGGGAGGGTCGTCGATCAGTTTTTGGTTGTAGGCCTCGACGTCGCGCACGCTGAACTGCTGGAGGACCTTGTAGCGGCGGTCCATTTCAGCGATGAGGTAGGACAGCGCGCCGGGGGCTTTTTCGGTGTCGGTCACCACGGGCAGGAGCAAGTTCGGGAGACCGTTGTACCCGGTGAGTTCGACCCGCTTGGGATCGATGAGGATGAGGCGGACTTCCTCGGGCGTGGTCCTGAAGAGGAGGCTCATGATGAGCGAATTCACACAGACGGATTTGCCCGAGCCGGTGCTGCCCGCGATGAGGAGATGCGGCAGATCGTCCAGGTCGGCGATGAGCGGCGCGCCGGCGGAGTCCTTTCCGATGACGAAGGCCAGTTTGGACTTGTGGTTGACCATCACGTCCGAGCGCAGGACGTCCTTGAGCGAGACCACCTGTTTGTCGGGATTGGGGACTTCGATGCCGACGCGGGACTTGCCCGGGATGGGCGCCAGGATGCGGACGCTCGTCGCCTGCATCGCCAGCGCGATATTGTCCTGGAGCGCGGTGATCTTCTGGAGCTTCACTCCGCTGGCGGGCTGGATCTCGAAGCGTGTGATCACGGGGCCCTGCTCGACCTCGACGACCTTGGCCTCGATGCCGAAGTCCGCGAGCGTGTCCTGGAGGATACGGGACTGCGCCTCGATGGCGGCGTTCACATCACCTCCGGACGAAATATGCTTCGGATCATCCAGGAGGTCCATGGACGGAAGGATGTAGGCGCCGGGATCCACGGGTTCTTGCGGCACCTGCTTCGCGGCTGATTCCTTCTTAGGCTCAGGCTTTTTGGGCGTCGGCTGGACGGTGGTCCGGATAATGGGTTTGAACGGCTCCTGGACCGGCTTGGCGGCGGCCAACGCCGCGGCCGCAGCGGCCGCTTTGGCGGCTTCCTTATCCTTGGCAGGATCGGCCTTCGCCGGGTCGGCCTTGGCGTCCCCTTTGAGCGGCAGTTTGCCTCCCGGGAGCGGCGGGAGCTTGGCGGCGCTCTTGTCCTTGAGCGCTTTTTCCTTTTCCTTGTCCTTCTGACGCTTCTGAAGCGTCTCGGGGCCTTCACCGCGGTTGGCGGCGACAAGTTCGCGCGACTTCTTGATCGACATCAGGATCAGAGGAACGAACATGAAGTCGGTCGCGAGCAGGAGCGAGATCACGAACAGCGACGTCGCGATCAGGATCGCTGAGGGGCCGAAGAGTTCCTGGAGCAGAAAGCCTGTGAAAAAACCGACGATGCCGCCGAAGTTGAACTGGACCGCGCGGTCCGAGCCCGAGGCGATCGCGAGCATCGAGCAGGACGAGATGAAAAAAAGCGATCCCGAAAGGACCTTGAGCCACGGTGACTGCGGCTTGCGCTCCGTCCACTGCGCCAGCGCCCAGAAGAGGAAGAGCGCGACCAGGAAGTACGATCCGTAACCGATCGCGAAACGCAGCGCCCACGCCACGTAGGCGCCGGCCGGGCCGACGAAATTTTGCGCGGGCTGGTTGGGGCTGGAGACCTGGAAACCGATGTCGTCCGGGCGGTAGGACGAAAGGCATAGGAGCAGAAGGACCGCGAGGACCACCCACAGGAATGCCAGGATCTCGTTGCGTTTTTTATCGGAGATCATCGAAGTGCCTCGAAGTTTGGGAGGAAGCTCAATGTCCCGTGTGGCCGAAGCCGCCCGCGGAACGGGCGGTCGCGTCAAGCTCGAGGGTCTCTTCCCACTCAGCCTGGACGTATTCCTGGATCACCATCTGAGCGATGCGCATGCCGCGCGTCACGGTGAAGTCCTGCTTCCCATGATTGATCAGGATGACCGAAATAAGCCCCCGATAGTCGCAGTCTATCGTACCGGGGGAATTGAGGAGCGTGATGCCGTGCTTGAGGGCGAGGCCGCTGCGCGGACGGATCTGGGCCTCGTAACCTTGCGGGAGACTGATGCGGATGCCGGTGGAGACGAGACGGACGTCACCGGGATGCAGGACGATCTCCTGCATCTCGGCGCTGACCAGGTCCATCCCCGCCGCTCCCGCCGTTTGATAGGCGGGAAGCGTCAGATCAGAAGCGCCGGCCTCTCTTTGGACCCGAACCTTCACTGCTGACTTCATTGCTCTCCCGGCGAGGCCGGACCGAAACGGTCTCGGCGTTCAACTGCTTGATGGACAGGTTGACGCGACCCTGTTTGTCGATCTCGATCACGCGGACGTCGACCTGATCGCCGACCTTGACCACTTCCTCGACGCTGCCGACGTACTGGGCCGACAGTTCCGAGATATGGATCAGACCTTCGCGGCCCGGGAGCAATTCGCAGAAAGCACCGAACGCCATGAGGCGCGTGATGGTCCCTTTGTAGACCCGGCCGATCTCGACGTCCTGGGAAATGTAACGGATGAGCTCGAGGGCCTTCGCGCACGACTTTTCGTCGCGGGAAGAGACCTTCACCGAACCGTCGTCCTCGACCTCGATCTGACAGCCGGAATCCGCGGTGATCTTGCGGATCATGCGGCCGCCGGGTCCGATCAGCTCGCTGATCTTGTCAACGGCGATCTTGATCGTGGTGATGCGCGGCGCGTACGGCGAGAGGTTCTCGCGCGTCTTGGACATGGTCTCGAGCATCTTGCCCAAAATGTGCGAGCGGCCTTCTTTGGCCTGCTCAAGCGCTTTCTGGAGGATGCTGAAGGCCAAGCCCTCTTTGAGTTTGATATCGAGCTGAAGCGTGGTGATGCCCTTCGAAGTGCCGGCGACCTTGAAGTCCATATCGCCCAGGTGGTCTTCGACGCCCGCGATGTCCGAAAGGACGGCCCAGTCCTCGCCTTCCTTGATCAGACCCATCGCGATGCCCGAGACGGGCGCCTTGATGGGAACGCCGGCGTCCATCATCGCGAGCGTGCCCGCGCAGATGGTGGCCATGGACGAGGAGCCGTTCGACTCCAGGATCTCGGAGACGTAACGGACGGTGTACGGGAACTCTTCCTTGGACGGAACGACGGCGGCAAGACCGCGGAGCGCGAGCGCTCCGTGACCGATCTCACGGCGGCCGGGACCGCGCATGGACTTCACTTCACCCACCGAGAACGGCGGGAAATTGTAGTGGAGCATGAAGTTGCGGTAGCTGACGCCCTCGTAGGACTCGATCAGCTGCTCGTCGCGGGACGTGCCGAGCGTGATCGTGCCGAGCGCCTGCGTCTGGCCGCGCGTGAAGATCGCGGACCCGTGGGCGCGCGGCAGGACGCCGACTTCGCCGGTGATCTGGCGGATCTCGTTCAGGGCGCGTCCGTCGACGCGCTTCTTCTGCTTCAGGATGAACTTGCGCACTTCATCGTATTCGATGTCGTGGACGATCTTGGCGACCTGGCCCTTGGTCACACCGGAATCGGCCGTGACGAGCTTGGCGGCGATCTCAGCGGTGAGCTGTTTGATCGCGGCGTCGCGGTCCTGCTTGATGTGGGGCTGGTTGATCTTTTCGAACGCCGGGACGGCGATGGCGGCGACCTTCTTGTAGGTCTCCTCGCACTGGGGCTTCTCTGCGACGGCGACCTTGGCCTTGGCGATGCCCTTCACGAACTCTTCCTGGAAGGCGCAGAGCTGCTTGATGGCGTCGTGGGCGATCTTGAGGGCCTCGATCATCTTCTCTTCGGAAACTTCCTTGGCCTCTGACTCGATCATCGTGACGCCCTCGCGGGTGCCGGCGACGACGAGGTCGAGGGTCGCGGTCTTGAGCTGCTCGGTGGTCGGGTTCAGGACGAACTTCCCTTCGAACTCGGCGACGCGGGCGACGACGTTCAGCTCGACGCGGCGTTCGGCGCG
>CAZHID010000068.1:0-9287 GCA_964532445.1 uncultured Planctomycetia bacterium
CGTAACCGACGAACATCGCGTGGACGAGGCCTTCCCGGCGGTCCGGATGATCGTCAAAGAATTTGGACGCTGCTTCGTGATCATAGAACCCCGCCCGTTCCGAGCGCTCGATAAATTCCATCTGATGCAGCGTCTCGTCCAGCTCGCCGACGAAGAAAGAAGCGAGCCATCCGGCAAAACGCTCCTCGCCGGCGGTGATAAGCGCGGCCCTCGCGTCCGTGTCCGCCGTCCGGTACATATCCAGGAATTGGCCAAATTCCCGTTCGACCCGGTCGAACGTTGCGGCATATCCCGGGATCATCGCCGTGCCGCGGGATTCGCGGGCGTAGATCGAGACCCACAGGGCCTGGGCCGCGCGCGCCGGCATTCCGGCGAGTGACGCGTACTCGCGGCGGAGCACCTGAAGCATCGAGCCAGCGCCGCGCCCAGCGCCCGGCGGCCACTTGCGCGCCCTTGCCCGACAGGAGTCCGACTTCAGCGGCTTCCGACGCCGACGGAAAACCGGGCCCCAACGGGGCTTCCGGCCGGTCTTGGGACACACGTTCGGCCGGCTCCTCCGTCCGCGTCATCCAGTAGATCCCCAACGCCCCCGCCACGCCTGCCGCCATCGTCAAAAATCCGCGCCTGGACCGCCGGGATGGAACTGCACGCTCCTCAGGCTTCGCCTCGGCCGCGGGTCGCTGCTTCGCGCCCGCTTTTTCAGCTCCTTGGTATTTCCTTTTCTTGGCCATGCGCGCACCGAACCGCGGGGGGAAATCAACCGATGTCGTTGTGCCGATCTCGACCAGTTTCTTCGCGAGCGTTCCGGGATCGGCCGGAAGACCGGGGATCGCGGACGCCAGGCGCGCGGCGCCGGCGGGCGTGCGGACAAGCGGGGCGAGCAGGGTTGAGCGGTCGGCCGCGGACGCGTCGAGCCGGACCCGCGTCCCGGATGGCTGTGCCGGGCCCGGATCGGACGCGAGAACGGTCCGCTCGTACGCGGCCTGGTCCGTCTCGTCCGTGACATACGGCGTGAAGACGGCGACCGAGTAGCCGCGCTTCGCAAAAAGTTCCGCCAACCGGTCCGTGTGGTAACCGCCGGTGATCAACAGGGCCGCGTTCTTCCCCGACCCGGTGAGGACCTCGTCCGAACGCCGGACGAACACGCGGTCGCGGAGCGCCGCGAGGCGGTAAAAGTTACGGACCGCCGTGAGCCGCGGGGCGAACTCGGATCCGTACTCCAGAACGTCCTCCGCGCGGCCTTGAGCGATCAGCCGGTCGTTCAGCTCGGCTTGCCAGGAGACGGGACGGACACGAAGCGCTTCGGTGTTGAGCCGACGGGTTTCTTCAGGGGTCAGCCGCAGCTCATAAGCGGATGTCAGGAGCTTCGTGTGACGGTCCACGAAGCGCGTGACCCGAGCGTCACGCGAACCCGCGAGTCCCGCGTATAAATTTTCTTCCAGTGTTTCCAGCGCGGCATCGAGCGCGGCCGGGTCGAGCGCTTCCACCGACTCGAGGTAGCGCTGATAACGGACGAGCTCGGCGGCAGATCCACGGGCATCGAAGCCGGAAGCGCGCACGAGGCGGCCCACGGCCGAGTGCAGCGCGGCGACGGAGGGTCCGGCTTTTTCGAACGCGTCCAGAAGTTCATCGGCGCAGGCGCCGCAGCGGGAACGCGCTTCTCCCAACGCCAGCTCCTGTTCCTGCGCCAGACGCTCGTGGTTGACCGCGCGCTCCGCCGCTTCGGCGGCACGGAACGGCTCAAGCGCCGCTTCCGCTTCCGCGTCAAAACGCACTTCGGACCCGGCGGCCAAATCGCGGATCGCGCGGTACCGTCGGACCCAATCCTCGTTCCGTTCGCCCGCGGATTCGTGATCGAGCAGGTCCTTCGGATAATCCCGGCGCTTCATGCCGTCCACGGCCGCGCGCGACCGGGCAAGCGCCGCGCTGACCCGTTCACGCCCGGACGTCATGCGGCGGAACACTTCCCAATTGCGGCGGTAGAGGCGCGGGTCCTCGATGCCGACGATCCGCACCGGGAGGTCCGACACGAGCGTCAGGTATTCGTGGCCGGTGATCAAATTTTCCCAAAGGAGCCGGTCCGAAGCGCGCTTGAGATCGGCGGCGGGCAGCGCGCCGCGCGCGTCCCCGAGCCCCGCTTCACCCCACGCCGCTTCCGACAGGATGAGATCGATCCCCGCTTCGCGGGCCCAGAATTCCGCGGCCTTGTGGATGTTCGTCTGCGCGCTCAAGTTCGCGTGCGCGAAGCGGACCAGGACGATGAGACGGCCGTTCGTTCCGGCGATCAAACGTTCCGCGCGCACCGCGTCGAGCCGCGACGGCAACAGCGCCGGGTCCGCGGCCATCGCCTTGAAGTCGATGAGGCGGCCCGAAGCCGGACGCGGCAGGCTGGAGCCGGACGCCGCCGCGGACGACGCGGCACGGGCCGTTTCTTCCGTCAGCAAAAGGACGGCCAAAAAGCCCGCTATAAGTCTTATTAATATGTATTGTTTAGAACGCACAGCCATGGCACCCGTGTGGACGGTAACCCCCCCCCTGATTCGAACTGGATCCCCTGTTGATAACTAGTAGGAAGTATGCCCGCCGGAAGGGCTTGATTCAAGGTTTTGGGTTGAAATTATTGATAACTATTGATTACCAATGATAACTATGTGGGAGGGGTGATTTTTGGAGAAAAAGCGCGACGAACATGCTGAAAAAAACGTGGGTCGGCACACATTTTTTTCAAAAAAACCGCCGGTCAAAAGATACGGCTTGGAGGTCGGGCTTTAGCTAGATCAGATCGTCCAGTTGGCGGCGAAAAAGATCGGTGTCCTTGGCCGGAAGCTGGCAAACGCCGTCCCGGCAAACGTATGCCGTGACCCGGCCGGCCTGGCCCGGCTGCTGATGGATCCAGGGCACGAGCGTCCGGATGAGCTCTCCCATCGATCCTTCGGGATGGCGCAGGATGACGCGATTGGGAATGAAGCGCAAGTAGATCTCGCGGACCATCGCCTGCGCTTCGGCGGACGCGGTATCACCGGCGATCACGATCTCGGTGCGGGGCCCGAGCCAGAGGTCGGCCGCGACGAGCGCCTGACCGTGCGCGGCCGGCGACGCGTTCAAGGACGCCGACAGGTATTTGAACTGCCGTTCGGCCTCGAACCCGTACTTGCCGTCGCGGCGGATCGTTTCGAGCGTGACGAGGTTCTGGAGCGCGATCGAATTGCCGGACGGGATCGCCCCGTCGTTGAAGTCTTTGGGACGCGTGATGAGGTCGGAAGACGCGGCTTCGGTGGTCATGTAGAACCCGCCCGCCGCGGCGTCGCCGAAGTCGAGCAGGACACGGTCGGCGTAGGACTGTGCCAAACCCAGGAATTTTTCGCGGCCGGTCGCCTGATAAAGTTCGAGCAGGGCGTAGGTCATGAACGCGATGTCGTCCAGCTGCGCCGCGATCCCGGCTTCCCCCGCGCGATAACGGTGCATGAGCCGCCCATCGGGCGCCGTGGACTTCGTGAGGATGAATTCCGCGGCTTTTTCGGCGGCGGCCAGATACCTCGGCTCGCCCAGCACCTGGGACGCGAACGCCAGGTGCGCGATCATGAGACCGTTCCAGTCGGTGAGGATCTTGTCGTCCAGATGCGGCCGGGGCCGCTTGGCGCGCTCGGTAAAAATCTTGTGTTTTGCGGAGGCCAGGAGCGACTCGGCTTCCTGCCTGGAGATCTCGAGCTCGCGGGCCGCCTCTTCGGGGGTCCGCGTGAGCTTGAGGATGTTCGTGCCGGTGAATTCCTGCTGAGGGTCCCGTTCCGGCGCGACATTGCCCGCGGCCGTGAAGCCGAACACGAGTTCAGAGACCCTGAATTCCTTCTCGGTGAGGAGCGTCTTGAGCTCCTCCGCGCGCCACACGTAGAACGCGCCTTCCTTCTTGTGCGCGTCCGCCGCGGCGCCGGGCTCCAGGCTGTCCGCGTCCTCGGCGGAGTAGAACCCGCCGTCGGGATCGGCGAGCGACGTCAGGACGTAGTCGCAGATGCCGCGCGCGACATCCGAATAAAAAGGATCCTGCGTCATCTGGTACATCTCGGTGTACGCGCGCAGCAGCATCGCCTGATCGTAGAGCATTTTTTCAAAGTGAGGGACGAACCACTCGCGGTCCACGGAGTAACGGTGAAAACCGCCGCCGATCTGGTCGCGCATCCCGCCGCGGGCCATCGCCTGCAGCGTCTTCTCGACCGCCGCGAACGCGTCCTCATTGCCGGTCCGGCTGTAATACCTGAGGACGTACAAAAGGACGTGCGGGGACGGGAATTTGGGGGCGCGGCCGAAGCCGCCGTGGACGGCGTCGTAATTTTCGTACAAGCTCCGGAACGCGCGCGTGAGCATCGCCTCGTCGGGGAGCTTGTCGTCCAGGGCCGCCGCGGGCTTTTCATTGAGGAACCGCACAAAGTCCTCTCCCGCCGCGTCGACCTGATCGCGCTTGTTCTTCCACGCGTTGTCGATGAACTCGAGCACGCGCCGGAAGCTCGGCCGGCCGTGGGCTTCCGCGGGCGCGAAATACGTGCCGCCGAAGAACGGCTTGCGGTCCGCCGTCATGAAAACGGTCATGGGCCAGCCGCCTGAGCCCGTGACCGAGATCACGTAGCTCATGTAGATCTGGTCGAGGTCCGGCCGTTCCTCGCGGTCGAGCTTGATCGAAACGAAACGCTCATTGAGGTACGCCGCGATCGCGGGATCCTCGAACGACTCACGTTCCATGACGTGGCACCAATGGCAGGTCGAATACCCGATCGACAAAAAGACCGGCTTGTTCTCCTCACGCGCCTTCTCGAACGCCTCCGGACCCCAAGCGTACCAATCCACCGGATTGTACGCGTGTTGGAGCAGATACGGACTCTTCTCGTGAATGAGCCGGTTCGGCTTGCGGTCTTCGGCGTGCGCGGGGTTGTGCATGAAAAAAAGGATCCCTATGGCTGCGATCAGCCGTTTCACTTTTTGTTTTTCTTCACCCAGTCCATCGATCGGCGGGCCGACGCGCGGTAGTGGATGTCGTAGACGACCTTTTTGACGGCGGTCTTCAGGACCTTGATGAGCAGCGAGTCCTTGACCCCCGCCGCGCCGGCGAACGAATAATCCGCGGGCGCGAAGTGGTCCGCGCGGCGCGCGAAGACCATCTCCTTGACCTCGTCCGGCACACCGACCGCTTCGTCATAAACGGCGATGGCCTGGCCGCCCGACTTCTGGGTCAGCGTCATCGACGGGATGTCGGTCACACCGTCGCCGAGGTAGATCATGTTGCGGAACGGGATGGGCCGCTCGTCGTCCGGCATGTGCGAGTTGATGTCCTCGTCCAGACCGAGCTTCCCTTTGTTGATGCGGAACAGGAACTGCGTCTTGTTCGTGTCATTGATGACGAGCTTCGGAAAAACGGGCC
This sequence comes from uncultured Planctomycetia bacterium, assembly GCA_964532445.1. Lineage (GTDB taxonomy): Bacteria > Omnitrophota > Gorgyraeia > 2-02-FULL-51-18 > JAGOUK01 > JAGOUK01. The sequence continues at coordinate 5,408 of CAZHID010000068.1, forward strand.
GGCCCCCCTCGTACGCGAACTCGCAGGCGTAGGCCTTCTTGAATTTGGGAAAAATGGAACATCCCCGCACGATCTCCATGAGACCGCTCGAGACGACGTAGTGCTCGATCGTGACGCCGCACTCACGCGCCTCGTCGATCCCTTTGAGAAAATCCTCCATCCGGTCGAAGTACGCTTCGACGCCCTTGAAATATTGGATCTTCTCTTTGGCGAGCGCCGCGAGACGGACGGGGTCGATCGGGCGCGCGGCAAAGGCGGGGTCGGAGATCAGCATTTTGAGGTACGCGAGCGTCCGCTCGTAGCCGTGGTCGCGCGTCAGCGCCTGCGACCGCTTCCAAAAGTCGTCCTTGTCGAGACCGTAATCGTCGAAGATCGTCCGCTCCTGCATATTGTCAGGACTGAGCGTACCGTCAAAGTCATAGACGATCGCGATCGTGTTCTGGAGCGGCTTGGGGTTCAACGGCTTCCCTCGTTAAGCGGCAGTGACGGACTTGCGGCGCTTTATCAGCGCGCCGAGGATCGGCGGGGTCATGAGCGTCGTGAGCATGACCATGATGACGATGACCGAGAATTCCTCGTCCGTGACGACGCCGAGCGACTTGCCCATCACCGCGAAGATAAGGCCGACCTCACCCCGCGGGACCATGCCGAAACCGACGACCCATTTGTCGACCTTGCCGGCGGCCAGGCCCGACACGATCTTGCCGATAACGGCCACCACAGTGATCCCGAGGGCGACGAGCAGCGCGTGCGCGTCGAACAGCGTTTCCAAGCGCACGCTAAAGCCCGTCACGACGAAGAAAATGGGGACGAGGAACTGCGCGATCGGCTCGATCAGGTGAGCGACATGATGGTCGTTGTGGTGATCGAGCACCTTCTTGATCCTGGTCCGGTCGTCGGGCTTGAATGTCTTGGAGACCTCCTCGATCTCATGGACGATCTTCGGCTGGTCGAACGTGTGGAAGTGGACGGGTGTCAGGACCAGTCCCGCCGCGAACGCGCCGACGATCGGCGCGAGGTCGATCAGGGAAGCGACGTAGGCCATGAGGAGGCAGGTCGACAGCGCGAGCGTGAGCTTCATGCCGATGCCGGTGTGGATCTTTGAGAAGATCTGATTGTTGAGCGGCGCCAGGAGCCGTCCGACGACCAGTGAACCGGCAAGGAACAGGAACGCCTTGGCCGTGATCCAGCTGATCGTCCCGACGCCGGCCGCTCCGGTCGTCACGATGAGCGATACGACCGCGAGGATGATGAGCCCCATCACATCGTCGATCACCGCGGCGCCCAGCACGATGCGGGCTTCGGGTGTGTTCAAACGCCCCAGGTCCTGGAACACACGCGCGGTGATGCCGACCGAGGTCGCCGTGAGGGTCGCGCCGAGGAAGAGGTACGCGTTGAAGCTCATGCCGGGCATCACCAAAGGACCGACAAGGAAGGTCCCGAGCGCGAACGGCGCCACGACACCGATGGTGGCGACCAGGAACGCCCTCAGACCCACTTTTCTCATGTCCTCAACGGTCGTCTCGAGACCCACCTGGAATAGGAGCAGGATGACGCCGAGCTGTGAGAGGAATTGGACGAACCCGTCATGGCGGATCGGCTCGAACGCGCTGACCCCGACCAGCGTGAGGTTGCCGAGGAGCACACCGAACAGGATCTCGCCGAGAACGGCGGGCTGGCCGAACTTTTCGACCAGGCTGAAGAGCTTGGCGCCCAGGAGGATGACCGCGAGCCACAACAGGGTCAGGCCGGGACCGTGCGATACGGCCGCGGTGCCGTCCCCTTCGGCCCAAAGGGGCCGTGTCCAGAACAGGACGGACCCGGTGACGGCCATGACCGCGAACCGGTGCCAGCGTTTGGGCAATAAGTTTGACAGCAAGCTCATGATCCGGAACCCTCCTTAGGAGGCCGTGAGGCGTGAGGGGGGCCGCCTTCCAGCCAGTTGATAAATTGGTCCGCCGCGGACTCGATGATCGTCCGGCAGGCCGCGACGGCCGCCTGCCGCGCCAACGCGTTGCGGTCCGCGATGGCCTTGAGATCGTCCAGATTATACAGGTAAACGTCGGACAGTTCGTTGACGTTCTCGTCAACGTTCCTCGGGACGCCCAGATCGATCAGAAAGATCGCCGTGCGCACCTTGCGCTTCATCCAGAGCGACACACGGTCGCGGTGAACGAACGCGTTCGGCGTCCCCGCCGACGAGATCACGATGTCCGCGAACGACGCCTCGCGGTCGAGCGCGTCGAACGGCGCGGGCCGGCCTCCGAACTCCTCGACGAGGCCCTCGGCGCGCTCGGTGTTGCGGTTGACGATGACGAGCTCCTTGACGCCCTTGCCCATGAGCGATTCACAGACAAGACGCGCCATCTGACCCGAGCCGATAAGCAGCACCCGCTTGTTCTTGAGCGAGCTGAAGATCTTGAGCGCGAGGTCCATCGCGATCGTCGCGACGCTCACGCGTCCTTCGCCGATGCCCGTTTCGGTCCGGACCTTCTTGCCGACGCGCAGCGCGCGCTGAAAAAGCGTGTTCAGGAAACGGGAGGTTTGACGGGCCGCGTGCGCCTTGGCATAAGCGTCCTTCACCTGCCCAAGGATCTCGGTCTCGCCGAGCGCCATCGAGTCGAGGCCTGACGCGACCGCGAACAGGTGCTTGACCGCGTCGGCGCCGGTGCGCTGATAGGTGTGACCGGTGAACGCGGGCTCCGGTTCGCCGGAGAACTCCGCGAACGCGCGCACGACGAGCCGCGCCGCGTGGTCCGTGTCCTCGGCCCAACCGTAAACTTCGGTGCGGTTGCACGTCGAGAGGATCACGTTCTCCTCGATCTTGCCGCCCGCGGCGAGAAACGCGCTGAACGCGTGGTAGCGCACGTCGGAGACTGAGAACTTTTCGCGCAATCCGATCGGAGCGGTCTTGTGGTTCATTCCGACGAGGAAGATCATCGTCCAACGCCTCCCGCTGTCCCCGCTCCTGCGTGCGCTCCCCAAAAGACAAAAAGCAGAAGCACGTAGAACAGGATGCTCACGACCGAGACGGTCCGCGCGCGTTCCAGAGCCCCGCGGCGCAGCGCCGCGAGACCCGTGTAGAGCGCCAGCATCAGCATCGACAGGATCACGGACGGGGCGCGCAGCACCTCGCCCGCGTCCGCCACGCGCGCGAGCGCCGCGGTGCCGCCGAACACGCCCATCGCCAGGGCCGCGGTTCCGACGGTGATCGACGCGAAGTTGAGGCGAGACGTGAGCTCAAGCGGCGGCAGCGCTGACATGAGCGCGGCGGACGACTTCCTTTTAAGAAGCCGGTCCTGCGTCAGAAAAAGCGCCGAGAATATAAAGGAAAGGGTGAACGCGGTCAGCGCGATGAACATGCAGACGATGTGGCTCGATGTGTAGCGCGTCCAGTCGTTCGCGGAGCGGACGGCGTCATCGGGCTGACCGCGCAGGACCGCCATCGCGCCCAAGAACAGGCTTACGAGCGAAAAAACCGCCGGCGCCCAGGAGATCCGGCCAAAGAACCGGGCGATGAGGTAGACCGCCGCCAACAGAACCAGGCTGATCAGCGTGCCGTCAAAGAAATCCGGCTCCCAAGCGCCGGCCGCCTGGCGCACCGAAGCGATGAGGACCGCCAGAGCGACCCCCGAACCGGCCAGGTAACTGAACCGCGAGGCCGGCCCGGCGAGCTTCAGCTCCGTGCGGTTCTCGGCGAACGCGAGCAAAATACCCAGCAAATAAAAGAATAATGCGTACAAAAAGTAGAGCTGCACCCGCGGATTATAGCATTTGCTATAATGGCCGGCCATGCAGCTCATCAAGACCCTAGGCTCCCTGCCCATCGCGGTTTTTCTCATCACGGCGCTCACCGTGATCCTCATCGTTTCAACGGCGA
>CAZHID010000069.1:0-1977 GCA_964532445.1 uncultured Planctomycetia bacterium
CGCCCTGGCGGCCCGTGCGGCCGCGGAGCTGGTTGTCGATGCGGCGCGACTCGTGGCGCTCGGTGCCGATCACGTGCAGGCCGCCGATCGCGGCGACGCCCTCGCCCAGCACGATGTCCGTGCCGCGGCCGGCCATGTTCGTCGCGATCGTGACCCCGGCGCGCTGACCCGCGAGTTTGACGATCTCGGCCTCGCGCTCATGGTGTTTGGCGTTCAGGACCGTGTGCGGGATGCCGATCTTCTGGAGCATGCGGCTCACATGCTCGCTCTTTTCGATCGAGATCGTGCCCACGAGGACCGGACGGCCGAGCTTGTTCATCTCGACGATGTTCTCGACGACGGCGTTGAACTTCTCGCGTTCGGTGCGGTAAACGGAGTCGGGGTGCGAGAGGCGCTTCATCGGGCGGTTCGACGGGATCGTGAGAACGCCGAGCTTGTAGATCTCGTGGAACTCCTGGGCTTCGGTCGCCGCCGTGCCGGTCATGCCGGCCAGTTTTTTGTACATGCGGAAGTAGTTCTGGAACGTGACGCTCGCGAGCGTCTGGTTCTCGGACTCGATCTTGACGCTCTCCTTGGCTTCGAGCGCCTGGTGCAGACCGTCCGAGAAGCGGCGTCCGGGCAGCATCCGGCCCGTGAACTCGTCGACGATGATGACCTCGCCGTTCTGGATGACGTAGTCGACATCCTTCTTAAAGAGCTTGTGCGCGCGCAGGGCCTGGCTCACGTGGTGGACGAGCTCGACGTTGTGCGGGTCGTAGAGGTTCTGGACGCCGAGGAACTTCTCGGCGCGCTGGACGCCGGTGTCGGTGAGCGCGACGGTCTTGGTCTTTTCCTCGATCTGGTAATCGGCTTCAACGAGCGCGGGGATGAGGCGGTCGATCTTGTAGTAGAGCTCGGTGGACTCTTCGCTGGGGCCGGAGATGATGAGCGGCGTGCGGGCCTCGTCCACGAGGATCGAGTCGACTTCGTCAACGATGGCGTAATTGAAGTCGCGCTGCACCTTCTGCGAGATGTGGACGACCATGTTGTCGCGGAGATAATCGAAGCCGAATTCGTTGTTCGTGCCGTACGTGATGTCGCAGGCGTACATCGCCTTGCGTTCGCGCATCGGCGTGGAGTGCTGGATCGTGCCGACGGTGAGACCGAGGAACTCGTACGCGGGCCCCATCCAGTGGCGGTCACGGTTGGCGAGGTAATCGTTCACGGTGATCACATGCACGCCCTTGCCTTCGAGCGCGTTCAGGTAGGCCGCGAGCGTCGCGACCAGCGTCTTGCCTTCGCCGGTGGCCATTTCTGCGATCATCCCTTTATGCAGCGCGGCGCCGCCGATCATCTGGACGTCGTAATGACGCATCTTGAGCACGCGCTTGCAGGCTTCGCGCATCGCGCCGAACGCTTCCGGGAGGAGGTCGTCGAGTGTTTCGCCCTTGGCGAGGCGCGCCTTGAACTCCGGGGTCTTGGCCTGGAGCGCGGCGTCGGAGAGCTTTTCGTATTCCGCCTCGATCTTCGCGATCTGCGCGACGAGCGGCGCGATGCGCTTCAATTGCCGGTCGTTAAAACTGCCGAAGATCTTCTTGAAGATGAACCCTATCATGATTTCTCCTGGGACTTTGTGCCGGCTTCTTCCGCCCGCATTTTAAGATACGCTTCCATGAATCCGTCCAGATCCCCCTCGAGCACGCCCTTGGCGTCCGAGGTCTCGTGGTCGTTGCGATGGTCCTTCACCAGGTTGTACGGGTGAAGCACATAGGAGCGGATCTGACTGCCCCATTCGATCTTGTTCTTGGCCTCGTAATCCTTGCGGACCTTGGCCTCGCGCTTCTCGAGCTCGAGCGTGTACAGCTTGCTCTTGAGCATCTTGAGCGCGCTCTGCTTGTTCTTGAGCTGGGAACGCTCGTTCTGGCACTGCACGACGACGCCCGTCGGAAGATGCGTCATGCGCACCGCGGAGTCCGTCATGTTGACGTGCTGACCGCC
>CAZHID010000069.1:1987-4404 GCA_964532445.1 uncultured Planctomycetia bacterium
CCGCCGGCGCCGCCGGCGCGGAACGTGTCCACCTTGAGGTCGTCGGGCCGGATGTCGATCTCGATCTCGTCCTCGATCTCGGGGATCACTTCCACCGAAGCGAACGACGTGTGCCGCCGCTTGTTGGAGTCGAACGGCGAGATGCGCACCAGCCGGTGGACGCCGTTCTCGCTTTTCAGATACCCGAACGCGTGCGGCCCGCGCACCATGAACGTCGCGCTCTTGATGCCCGCGCCTTCGCCGGACAGAAAGTCGGCTTCCTCGATCTTAAATTTACGCGTTTCAGCCCAGCGCTTGTACATCCGCATGAGCATCGCCGCCCAGTCGCAGGATTCGGTGCCGCCGGCGCCGGCGTTGATGCTCACGATCGCGCCGAAGTGGTCCGCCTCGCCGCCGAGCAGGCGCTGGAACTCAAGTTCCGCCAGCCGCTTATCGAGAGCGGTCAGGTCCTCGTCCAAATGTTTCTGGGACCCGGTATCGCCGGGTTCAACGATGGTCAGGAGTTCTTCGATCTCGGCGAGCTTGGCCTCGGCGTCCCGGAACGGGACGTAAAGCCCTTTCAGGAGCTTCAGCTCCTGGATGACCGCGTTGCGGTTGCCTTCCTTGGTCCAGAAGTCCGCCGCCGAGACCTGCCCCTCAAGCTCTTCGATGCGCGACCGGCTGCGGTCGACGTCAAAGATACCTCCGCAAGTTCTCGATCCGCGCGCGGACCGGTTCAAGCTTCAGCTTCCACTCGTTCAACATGAGGACTTTTCCTTTTGCCTAAAAAAACCTTCAAAACACCCGCCGGAAGGTCCCAAAATGGGCCGGACACCCCTCCCGGGCCGTGTAAAAGTAAAAATACTACTCTCTTTTAAAGTAATCTTCAACGGATTTGGCCGACTTGAGGTCGATCCCGGCCACCTCGGCGATCTCGGCCGCCGTCCGGCCGCGCAGGGCCCCGGTGGTGCGGTAGGCTCTGAAGAGCCTGGCCCGCTTGACCGGCCCGATCCCGGGGATCGCGTCGAGCTCGGTGGCGCGCATGTCCTTGCGGTGCAGAGCGCGGTAAAAAGTGATCGCGAACCGGTGCGCCTCGTCGCGCAGTTGGCGGAGCATCTGGAGCACCGGCGACGCGGGCGGCAGAACGTACGGGAGCGAACGGCCGGGCTTGTAAAGGTATTCGTGCTGCTTGGCGATCGAGATGACGTCGAGGTCGGCCAAATTGAGCCCGTCGAGCGTTTCCTTGGCGGCCGCGAGATGCCCCTGCCCCCCGTCGATCATCACAAGGTCGGGTAAGGGCTTTTTTTCGCTCAAAAGCCGCTCGTAACGGCGGGACACGACCTCGCGCATCATCGCATAGTCGTCGATCCCCTCGACCGTGCGGACCTTGAACCGCCGGTACTCCTGACGGTCGGGCCGGCCGTCGATCATCACGACCATCGATCCGACCGGGTTCTTACCCTGGTTGTTCGAGATGTCGAAGCACTCGATGCGCGCCGGGAACTTGGAAAGGCCGAGTGTGCGCTGGAGGTCCTGAAGCGCCGAAGGCCGGTCAGCGACGATGTGCGCCGATCGGCCCGCCGCGACGGCGGAAAGCGCCTGGATCTGGTCCCGATAGAGCTTGGCCAGCTCGAACTTCCGGTCCGCAGCGGCTTCCTTCATCCGGCGCGAAAGGCTCCGGGTCAACGCCGCGTGGTTGCCGTCCAAGAAATTGCAAAGTTCCTTCACGCCGGCCATGTAACCGGCACGGTCGACGTGCGACGCGCACGGACCTGGACATTGGCCGATGTGGTACAGGAGACAGACCTTCGCCGGCATCGGGTCGCAGGTCCGCATCGGAAAATGCCTCCGCAGCATCGAGACCGCCTGCCTGAGAAGCCTGACGTTCGTGTAAGGTCCGTAGTACCTGGCCCCGTCGCTGGTCCGGCCGCGGACCACGATGAGCCTGGGGAATTCCTCCTGCGTGATCTTGAGGTACGGGTAGGACTTGTCGTCCTTGAGCGCGCGGTTGTATTTGGGCTGGTGGTTCTTGATCAGGCTCGACTCGAGCAGCAGCGCCTCGGCTTCCGTCGCCGTGCGCACGAGGTCGATCTTGACCGCCTCGCGGCGGATGAGCATCTCCTTGAACTCGGGATGCACGACCGGTCCAAAGTGGCTGTCCAGCCGGCTCCTGAGCGACTTGGCCTTGCCGATGTAAACGGGAACACCGGCCTGGTCCTTGATGATGTAAACGCCGGGCGTCTTGGGACAAGTACGAATGAAGGCTTTGAGCGCGTCGAGACTCATGTGCCGCTACTTCGCTCGGACAAAGAACCGGCGGACGCTGCGCGCCTCTTCGGACCGGAGCAACGCCGCGGCCGCCCAATAGACGCACGCGCCCGCCGCGACACTGACCAGAAGACGAAAAAGCGCTTCATGACCGCGGCCGTCCTCGATGG
>CAZHID010000069.1:4414-9284 GCA_964532445.1 uncultured Planctomycetia bacterium
GACCCAGGGCTTGAGGAAGATCCAGCACAGCGCCCCCATCGCTGCCGCCGCCAAGGATGACTTGAGGATGGAGCCCCAAGGTTTCGCTTTGTGCGCGGGACCCAGCCGCTTCGCCAGGATCGCGTAGAGAACGCACGCGTTGACGGTGGCTGAAAGGCTCGTCGCCAGCGCCAGACCGCCGATCTTGAGCGTCCACATGAGCGAAGTGCTCAGAGCCACATTGATGCCGAGGCACATCGCGGCCGTTTTGACCGGCGTGCGGGTGTCCTGAAGCGCGTAAAAAGCGCTCACCAGCACCTTGATCGCCGCGCAGCTCACCAGTCCCAGCGAAAAATAAAAAAGCGCGTCCGATGTCACGCGCACCGATTCGTCGCCGAACGCTCCGCGCTTGAACAGGATCTCGATGATCTCCGTCGAAAAGACCGACAGTCCCACCGCCGCCGGCAGCGCGGTGAAAACGGCGTTCTTGACCGTGAATTCCAGCGACGCGCCGAACGCGGCGAAGTCTTTGCGCGCGGCGTGGCCCGACAAGGCCGGGAGGGACGCCTGGGAGAGCGACACCGCGAAGACCGCGAGCGGCAGCTGGAACAGCCGCGAAGAATAGTAGAGAGCGGACTGGCCGCCGTCGCCGACGATCGTCGTGAACGAGGCGATGATCGTGTCCGCGAACACGCTCAGCTGGTACACAGCGGTCCCGAACACGCGCGGCCCGAGCAGCGTCAGGACCTTTTGCACGCCGGGATGCCACAAGGTCTCGCGCGTCCACCGCGCCCCGACCTTCAGGAAGGCGCGGACTTGCAGCAGACACTGGAGGGCACCTCCGATGAGCACGCCCCATGCCAGACCCTCAACACCCCACCTGGGCACGGCGATCAGGAGAGCCACGATCATCATGAGGTTCTGGGCCGCGGGCCCCAAGGCGCTGGAGCCGAAGTTGCCCAGCGTGTTGAGCACGCCCATCAGGTACGCCGAAAAGCCGATCAAAAAAATGAAGGGAAAAATAAGCCGCGTCAGGGTCACGGTCAGCTCGAACTTCTCAGGATCGGCCGTGAAGCCCGGCGCGACGAGGCTCACCACCGCGGGGGCAAAAAGTACGCCCGCCGCCGTGATCAGCGTGAGCGCCCCGGTGATCCAGATCCCGAGCGCGCCGACCAGGCGCTTGAACTCTTCCTCGGACTTGAGCGCGCGGGTCTCCGACAGCACCGGCACGATCGCGGCGTTCATCGCGCCTTCGCCGACCAGGTCCCGGAACAGGTTCGGGAGCTTGTAGCTCACGACGAACGCCTCCGCGGCCAGCCCCGTGCCGAACAAGCCGGCCATCAGGACGTCGCGGGCGAAGCCGAGCACCCGCGAAACGGCCGTGAACAGGCCGATCACGCCCGCCGAGCGGGCCAGTCCTGAGTGTGTTGACTTATGAGGGGTCATTGTTTAGAATTAGCGCCTATTTTACCGTTATCGCGGGACCGCTGAACGGACCCCGCGCGACACACATCAGGAGTTTCTCAATGGCAAATCGCAGGAATTCGATCAAGAAGATCAAGGCCGACGCCGTCAAGCGCGACCACAACCGCACCGTCCTCTCCGAACTCCGCACCATCGAGCGCAAGTTCGCCGCGGCCTGCGAGAGCAAGGAAGCGAAGAAAGCCGAAGAACTCAACCGCACCCTCTATTCCAAGCTCGACAAGGCCCTCAAGCGCGGCACGCTCAAAGAGAACGTCGTCAGCCGGACCAAGTCCCGCTTAACGCTCCGTCTCAACAAAGTCGCTAAGGCCTAGAACGCACCGTTCCAGCGCCTCGGTCTCGTCCAGTTCGCCCCGCTTGATCTTTTCTTCGCACTCGATCAATAGACCCAAATCCTGACGGAGACGCTCGGCGCTCACGCGCCGGGCGAGCTCGGAAGCCTGGTTGACCCGGTAAGGGGTCATCCTGAGCTGCCGGGCCGCGTCCGTCGCGGCCAGTCCCAGCGTCAGGCAATTCTTCACCTTGAGCAATTGCTCGTATTGGAACGCGATCGGGTTCAGGACCTCCTGGATCGACGAGCCCTCCGCCCTCAGTCCCCTCACCATCTTCAAGGCCGCCGCCGCGCCGCGGGTCTTCATGGCCGCCACGATCTCGAACGCGTTCTCTTCCGCCGACCGGCCCAACAGTTTTTCGGCGTCCTGGGACGTGACCGCGGCCGCGTCCTTGCAATAGATCGTCAGCCGTTCGATGGCCAGGTCGAGCAGCGTCGTGCGTTTTCCGACGCGGTCCAACAGCACGTCAGCGACGCCGGGCCCGCAATTTTTCCCTGAATCCTTGAGCCGCTTGACGATCCAGCCGCGGACCTCGCTGTCCCAGAACGGGCCGGAACAATCGACCGACTTGCCCAACCCTCCAAGCGCCTTGAGCCAGCCGGTCTTGGCCGCGCGTTCATCGGTCATGAGCACCCACACCGCGGACGCGGAGTGTTCACGGATGCATTTGAGCAGGGATTTTTGATCGGGTTCCTTGACCGCCTCGGCATGATCGATGATGACGAGGCGGTGGTCGGAGAGAAAAGGCGCTGTCTGAGCGTGGGTCAGGAGGTCGGTGAGCTCGTCACGGGAGGCGTCCCAACGGTGTTCGTTGAGGGACGCGAGACCGGGGTCTTTGAAGAGGGAGGCTCGGAGCGGCTGAAGGAAACGGTCCCGGAGGGTCGCCTCGCTTCCCAAAAGAAGCGTGACGGCGTCCTTTACCATACCTCGAGGATATCTTCGACGATATGCCGGACGAGGTCCTGGAGCGCTGCTCGGACCGCGGCGTCCTCGCTGGCGGCCTTGGGACCGCTCAGGAAGTATTCGCTCTCGCCCGAAATTTCGGTCACCGACCAGATGACGCTGCCGGAACTCTTGTCGATGAACTGGGCGGAGGCGGTGACGCGGACCCGGAATTCCTGAATGGTGTCGTTGGCGTTGTAACGGAGCGGTTCGCGGTCGAAGCTGATGAGCTGGGTCTTGAGCGTCGCGTCGCTCGCCGCGTCGGCCGCGACCCGCAGGTGGCCGTCGAACACCAACCGGTCAATGAGCGCGTTGCGCATCTCGACCTCGAGGCCGGGACGGTAGACCTGGAACGGGCGCTTCTCCGAGATCTCGGACGAGATGTCGATCTTGTTGTCGACGCTCGGCACGTGGACCGACCGGATGTGCTCGGGCAGCGACGTCTTGGTGGTGTACCCGCAGCCGGAGACAAGAACGGTCAGAGCGAACAGGAGAACGGGAGCCGCGGCACGCTTCATTATAAGATCCCCAGGAATTTCTTGCGCTTCGGAGCCTCGGGAGCCTGGGTCTGCTTTTCCTCAAGCTTCTCGGCGACGGTCGCTTCTTTTTTGTCCTTGTTCAAACCCACGACGTTCACGACCATCGAGCCCACCCCGGGACGCGTGTCCCCTTTTTCGAGCAGGGCGTCGATCTGAGGGATACGGGCCTGCGCTTCCTTGCCGGCGGCCGTCTCAGGGAAGCTCCTGACCACGTCGTCATAATACATGCGGGCGCTCTTGAGCTTGCCGCGGCGGTCATAGAAATCGGCGGTCGTGAAGATCTGACGGGCCTTCTTTTCGCGCAGCGCCAGGATGGCCTCGTCGGCCTCGTACTGCAGACCGGACTGCGGGAACGCCTTCTTGAAGCCTTCGTACTTCTGGAGCGCTTCGTCGGTCTTTTCCGAATGATATTCTTCCTTCGTCGCCGCCTTGTAGGACGTCTCGGCGATCTTGTACTTGGCCTTGGGCGCGTATTCAGAATTGGGGTACTCGTCGATCACGGCCTGGTAGGCGCGTTCGGCCTCTTCGTACTGTGCCAGCGCGGTGTAAGCGTCGCCGAGACGGTATTGGGCGACCGCTCCGTAAGGACCGTAGGGCGCCGAGCGGACGATGTGCTGATAAAGTTCGGCCGCGGTGTCCTGGGCCGGAAGGATCGCCATGCCAAGGAACTTCGTCTTCTTGCCTTCCAGCATCGCCTCGGCAAGCTCGAACTGATGTTCGACCGCGTCGTTCAGACGTTCACTGTAGGGGTAGCGGTCGATCATGTTCTTGAACGCTTCGGAGGCCTTGCCGATATCGCCCATCCGCTCCTGGCAGACGCCGATATGGAACTGGGCTTCCGCGGCCCACTTGCTTTGGGGGAAGGTCTTGATCAGCTTATCGAACTCCTCGACCGCGCGCTTGTAGTCGGCGGCGTCAAAATACTGCATCGAGAACAGGTACTGCGCTTCAGGCGTGTCCTTGGCGGCGTTCTTGGGGTTGGTCCATTTACCGGACTCGGGGCTCCAGATCCAGGCGGCTTGAACTGCGGAAGCGGTCGTCAAAGTCAGGAGCGAGAGCACCGAAATGAGGAGGATTTTTTTGCGCATAATGGGGTGAATTATACCACAGCCGGATCGGTTGCGAACGCTCTTCCGTCCCCGTCCACGGTGAACTGAAAGGCGCCGTTCAGGTCGGTGCGGTGCACGGCCTTGGCCGCATGACCGAGAGCTTCGAGCGTCGTTGCATGGGGGTGGCCGTACCGGTTGTCCCGGCCGCAGGAGATCACCGCGACGGCCGGACGGACCCGGGCGAGGAACTCGCCGCCGTTGACGCCCGTCCGGGACCCGTGATGCGGGACCTGGAGGACGTCGACCGCGCCAGCCTCAGCGCCTCCGCTCTTGCTTGCGGTGAGGATGAATTTTTTGAAAGGCTCCGAAACGAGCAGATCGGCCGTTCCGTCCTCGCCGATATCACCCGTCCACAGGAAACGCTTGTCATAAGCCTCCAACAGGAACACCAGCGAGCGTTCGTTGAGATCGTCCGACCCCGGTCCAGCCGCGTGATCGGCCGGATGCCGCCCCCTGACGCCATCGAAACCCGGGAGCGACTGGGCCG
>CAZHID010000070.1:0-3102 GCA_964532445.1 uncultured Planctomycetia bacterium
TGAATAAAAAAGCGCATGAAATGGCGCTGTCATATTTGATGGTCGTGATGGCCGAAACGCAGCTGGATCCTTCGGTGTATGGTAATCCAAAGTCTCCGGGCCCTGCTCAGACGGGGTATGAGTCCTGGAAGGATGCCTTGGCGGCCGCGCGGCGAACGCTCCCCAAGGATGGTCAGCGTTCCGAATTCCAGACCGCGTTGATCGAGCAGACCCCTAATAGGACCCGGCTTGAGAAGATGCATGAGTTCCTGCTGAACGGTTGGTCCGGAAGCAAGGCTGAAGCCGATACCGTTGACAAGATCAAGGAATTCGTCCGGCTGGCGGCCGAGGAGGACAAGGACCATAACAAAGTGCTCATGGATGCCTTCAACGCGCTCCTGTCGGGTTCATCCGGGGGTGCCGTCACCGCGGAGCAGGCGGGTCCGGCCGTTTTCTTCACGATCATGATGCAAAAAAGCATGGGTGATCTATCTTGGACCGAATACCCTCTTGATACCTATCACCAGGACTACAACACCTCGACCTACGAGACATTCATGGATGTCAGTGACGCGATCAGCCGGACTCCCGCGGGCCGGGAAGCGGATCTCAAGGACATCCCCGTCCTGAATGGAGGCGCAGTGGGTCCGAGGACCGAGGCCGCCCTAGCGGGCGCCATAGAAGTCGCGCTGGACGCGGTTCTCAACGGTGCCGATCTCAAGGCGCTGTCGGATGTGATGAAGCGCACGATCGGAAAAATGGACTCGAACAGAGAACTCGTCAATTTTTTCCACGACGGTCCGGGCAAGCGGATCCTCAAGGCGATCGCCGGACCCGGCGCTTCGCGTAAGATCAGTCTTTCGGACTGGCGGGCCTTTCTGGAATCGCAGAAAAAGATCGAGTCGGCTGCTATGGCGAATGACCTGGGGGCGTACGACCAAGTGGTGAGTTCAATGAGAACGGTCGCCGATTACCTCGAATCCCGCTCACTGGTCCCTTCGAGTCTTCGTTCGCCCGGGGTCGCCTCGATCGGACTTCCCGGCGGCGCGCGGATGGCGGCCAAGTCCAAGAACGCGGGTTTTGAAAAGAACGTCCAGTATCTGATGGCGATCCATCAGGAATTGGAGAACGCGGGGCATCGGACCGAGCTGACGGTCTATCCGGCGGCCGGAGCGGATGTCGTCAGCGCGCTGATCGTCACCGACGCGCGCGAGTTGATCCTGATCGATCGGGTCCCTCTCGGGAGTCCGGAGGCTCCTGTGAGCGAGAACGATCGCAGGGAATACTTTCAGAGCAAGAGCCTGATGGGATGGTCTCCCGGATATCTGATGAATAACGGTATCCTGGCGATGATCCGGCTGGAGCTTGAGGCGTTCGCCGGCATCGGATGGGACGACGTTTCGTACGAAAGGGTGAGTGAGAACGAGGCGGTCATCTCGTTCGCCTGGCAGCATCCAGGCCGGCCGGAACCTGTGATGAGAAAAGTCCGTATCCTGACGGAGGCCGAAGGGGCGGAGGAAGGGTTGGATGCTTGGTCGGGTAAGATCGATGGCCTGCGGGCGGCCGTCCCCAAGACTATTTTTCTTAAAGCGGGCGAGTATCAGAGCGTGCTTCGGCGTGAGCTGGACGGCGCGTCCGGCGAGGTGCCGCCGGGGATCGTGGACGAGTCGGATCTGGTCCGGAGGGTCCTCGAAGTGATGGGGTCCGGACGACGGGCGGTGGTTTCGGACGTTCCGATCCGGCTCGAGAGTTCCTTTAGCAGGATCGCCGAGTCCGCGCTGATCGATGCTTTGCGGTCATCCGGCACCAGTTTCGGGTACGGTATGCCGAACTATTCCGAAAGGATCCTCCCGCCCCAGGCCTTCCTTTATATTGAGGAGACCGGCGCGGCGGCTTCGGAGTGGTCATTGCCTGAGAAGATCCGCGCTCAGGTCGCCGGCCGCACAGCTTCCGCGGCCAAGCCCGGTATCAACATCACTCACCCTCTGAGGCATCCGGAGATGCTGCTGGCCGTTCACGAATACGCGCAGGGAACGGGACCGCTCAACGTGATGGTCATCGGTCCCGGGTCCCTGTCCGGACGGTCCCCGCTCATATCCGACCGGTCTCCGATGATGGAGGAGCTCCTGCTCATGATGCGGCACGGGGAACGTGACCGGTACCTCGTCATTGAACCGGATCCGAAAGTTTTGGAGATCGCGGTCCGGCCTCAATTTGAGGAGGCCAATTATCAAAATTGGTTTTCTGTCGCGGAAGGCAGACTTTCTGAAGACGACGGCTTCATTCGAAGCGTTGCTCGGATGAAGCTCCCGGTTCTTCAAGCGTCGAAAGATCGCCTTCAGATCGAAGGGATCGCGGCAGACGCGGCGGAGATCGGGGATTTCGGATCGGATGAGCTGGATCTGGTGATCGCCCCATTCGCGCTGGGATACGCACTGCGGTCGGTCATCAAACGGGCCGACGCCGGGCAGGAGCAGGCCGCGGCCGCTCAGTGGCTCACATCGCTGGTCCGATCGCTTCGGATCGGAGGGCAGATCATCATTACACCGACAGACCTCGAAGCCATCACGCTTTCTGGGGTCGCGGAGATCCTCACCATGCTCCAGAAAAACCTGGCGGCCATGGGCCGGGAGCTTGTCGTCGATAACGATCTGCCGGAGCTGATCATCCTTTCGGTCGAAGAACTCACTGTCGGCGCGCGGATGTCGATGACTTCTGCCGCCGAGATCGCGTCGCATCTCAAGGGTTGGGCGGACGGCGGGGTCCGTAAGGGCGTCGGCATACTGAGGTTCAAGCCGGGGATCCTTGAGTACGCGGCCGCTTTTCAATCCTATGACGGCCGTGACCGACAGCCCACAGGCAGCCACTCGGCGCTTCGAGCCCAGCTGGAAAAAGAGCATCCCCAACACACCGGCGAGACTGTCTCAGTAGATATCGAATTCAAGTCCGGACAGCTCTCTGAAGTCCGCATCATCGCCTACGTGCCGGGGTCCAAAGACCGTATCGAGCCTGCGCGCGCCGAGGCGATCCACGAAGCGGTCTGGGAGATCCTTCGAACCCTGCCGATCTCGGACACGCAGACCCATGTGTGGATCTCGAGGGGGATGTACGGCCGTCTCGCCC
>CAZHID010000070.1:3132-7902 GCA_964532445.1 uncultured Planctomycetia bacterium
AGGGGAGGCAATGGTCCGTCAAAAAAGCTGCGGAGGTCCTGCATGAACTGACCACCGCTTTTGGCCGGCATAAGGTCCATGGCAATACCCTGGATCAGGTCATTCGGTCCATCGCAGAAGGTTATTCCCAGGGCTCCTTGGGCTTCCGGGAACTCCGCGTGGAGATGGATAAGATCATCCACCACCATGACGGGATGCTGGAAGGGATGTCCGGACCCGCCCGGGCGATCGTCGCCGAATGGGAGGCGGACCGGATGAGCGGTTTTGAAGCAGGCTGGAGACTGGCCCATGAGTTCGTTTCAGCGGAAGGGGACCCGGCAGTCCAACGGAACATCGCTGAGTACAGCAACGGGATGCCCGCTCTTCGCAACACTTTTTCCTTCTACGCGTCCGCGAAAGGCGCCAAAGCGATGGCAGTCCCGGCGATGGACCTCTATGAGTCAGAAATAGCCGTTGAGTTGGGCAGCCGGATCCATCTGAGGCCGTCGTTCAGTCTCGCCCTTTTGGCGCAGGCCGATATTGCCGCGTCGGGTGTGCTGCTGGGGATGCGGCGTGAGTCGGACGCGCGTATCTTCTGGCTTTCGGACGCGGTCGATATGGTCGAAAAAGGCGCGTTCCAGAAGGGAGAGCGGGTCATCCTGACGGCTTTGTCGACGGATGGAGCGGCCGCCGAAAACCGCATCCAAAGACTGGCCGTTCTTTTGATGAACGACCAGGACGATGATCGGGCCCGGATGGACAGCCTGCCCGACGGTCGGTCGCTCCCCGGAACGGCCCGGACGCGGCAAGCTTATTGGACGGCGGCCGGAGCTCGTTTATCCTCCGACCGCGCCAAGAAGATCGACGCACAGCAGGCTGTTCGGCTCTTCTCCTTTTATCGATTGAACGGAGCAAAAGTGTCCGCGCGCGTCCCGGCGAACCCGGTCCCCGGTGTTTTCTTCTTCCTGATGCCGGAAGGACTGACATCGTTCACCGCGCAAGGCCTGTCCGGCGTTCAAAGCCTGTCGGGTCAGGGAAGCCCGTCCATCACACCGGCCCCGGCTCCCGGCCGTTCAAGAGTCCCGTTGGAACCCGAGGCGGCCGAGCTCTCGGATACACAGGTCCGCCAGATGGCCAGAAGGGTCGCGGAACATTTTGCGGCCGCCGTTTCCGAGCAAAGGGTCCCGTCGTTCGTCACGGTCCTTGCCGGTTCGGCCATGTCGCCCGCGCACCGCGCGGAGGCCGAAAAGATGGGGGCGAGGCTCGCGGTCATGTTCGGCCAGCGTCCGGACTTTTTCCCGGTGATCACGGAGGCCGAGGCGGGCGGGGAGGCTTATCGCGGACGGCGTCAGGTCATTATCCGGCTGCAAAGCGAGGCGGGAGCCTTGTTGGACGGGATCCCCGAGGGGTCCGTGGGCCGCGGGTTGGGCGTGATCGGGGACGACGCTCCCGACGCGGTCGCGACGGCGATGCTGTTCCAGGCCGTGATGGGCGCGGCGGGTGTCGGCGAGGCGATCGCGGCGGGCAAGTCGCCCAAAGCACCGCTCGAATACTACGGGATGTTCCTGTTGCGGGTGTTCGGTTCGACCCCCACCGAAAAGGGCGTGGAAGCGATGTGGGCGTTGAACGACGCGTCGGCCCTGCCGGAAGTGCTGAGACTGCCGATCACGGGCAAGACGCTCGGAGCGCGGTTGGCGGAAGCGGTGCTGGCGGTTATCGAGACCGGGCGGTCGGCCTAGCGCGGACGAGCGCTTCGAACGGCCCGGGGACCGGCAGTTCCCAGGACATGCGCTTGCCGGTCACGGGATGGTCGATCGCGAGCCACGCCGCGTGCAGGGCGAGACGCTTGATCGGGTCGGTCTCAGCGCCGTACTTGTCGTCGCCCGTCACGGGACAGCCGAGGTCGGCCATGTGGACGCGGATCTGATGCTTGCGGCCCGTTTCCAAAGCAATTTCCAATAAAGAGTAGCGGTTCGATGACCCGATCACCCGGTATTGCGTGACGGCTTCGCGGCAGTCGCGGGACGGTCGGTCGGAACTGGTCACGTTGCCGAGCTTGTCCTCCGTGAGAAAACTGCGGACCTCGCCGGCCGTTTCCGCGGGGATGCCTTCGACCACGGCGACGTAATATTTTTCGAACCGGTCCCAGTTGCGCTGGAGCTTGAGCTTGGCGGGTTCGGACTTGGCGAACACGAGGAGCCCCGACACTTCGCGGTCCAGGCGGTGGACGATGAAGATCCGTTCCTTGCCCTTGGATTTTTCCCTCAAATAATGCATGAGACGGAAGTAGAGCGTTTTTTCCCGCTCCTTTTCCGTCGCGACCGTGAGCAGTCCCGGGGGCTTGTCGGCGATGAGGATCGCCTCGTCCTCGTAGACGATCTTGGCGCTGCCCAGGCCGTTCAGGCCCCGTGCCTCGCCGGCGGTCAGGATCCGGATGTCGTCGCCGGGCCTGACCTTCCAGTCGAACTGCGTGATCGCGCGGCCGTTGATGATGACGGACTCATATTTAAAGAAGCGCTTCACCTCGGTGCGGCTCAGGTCGGGGAAGGAAGCCTGGAGGAATTCCATGAGCTTCGAAGGTTTGGTGACGGGGAGTGGCTTCATGCCTGTTAGAATAGCAGACTATGAACAGCCAAGATAGACAACAAATAGCGGATATCGCCGTGGCCGGCGCGGGCGCGGCGGGTCTGATGACCGCGATCCAGGCGGCGCAGCTGGGCTTGAGCGTGCTCCTCCTCGACGGCCGCGACAAGATCGGCGCCAAGATCCTGATGTCCGGCGGCACGCGCTGCAACGTGACCAATCAGGCGGTGTCCGAAAAAGACTACTGCACCGGCGCGCCCCACACGGTCCGCGCGGCGCTGGCGGCATTCACGCCCGCCGAGACGATCGCGTTCTTCGAGGAGCTCGGCGTGGAGCTCAAACTTGAGCCCACCGGCAAGTATTTTCCCGTCACCGACCGCGCGCAGGACGTGCTCGACGCGCTTATCGCGCGGGTCCACCGCGCGGGCGTGAAGCTCGTGACCGGTCAAAAGGTCCGCTCCATCACCCTTAATAAGGAAGAGGGGGCCGGGAATGGCTTTGGAACCGTTTTCGCGCTGAACACCGGCGGACAGGAATTTTTCGCGCGCACCGTCGTCCTGACCACCGGAGGTTTGTCGTTCCCGTCCACCGGTTCCGACGGCGTCGGCTACTTGCTGGCCAACGCGTTCGGTCACACGCTCGTCCCCACGACCGCGTCGCTCACACCGCTTTTGACCAACGACCCCGTCTGGAAGTCGCTCTCAGGCATCACGGTGCCGGTGCGCCTCACGCTTTGGATCGGCGGCAAGAAGGTCCACGAGACCGCCGACTCCTTCCTGTTCACGCATTTCGGCTTCAGCGGACCGGCCGCGCTCGACCTGAGCCGCCATTGGATCCGCGCCGACCGCGCCAAGGGCGCCAAGGTCGAAGCGTCGTTCTTCCCGAACGATAAGGAAGAAGCGGCGGCGGAGGACTTGAGGCTGTCCGCCGAATTAGGCGGCAAACGCACCGTCCGCGGATGGCTTGACCGCATGCTCCCGGCGCGGCTCGCCGATGTCCTGATCGAAAAAGCCGGCGTCGAACCCGAGCGTCTCCTCTCTTATCTGAAAAAAGAAGAACGGTCGCGCCTTCTGGCGGCGCTCTTCCGGTCGCATCTGGCGGTGAACGGCGACATGGGATACGACAAAGCGGAAGTGACGGCGGGCGGTGTGGACATGGCCGAGGTCAGCCGCACGACGCTGGAGTCCAAGCTCCAGCCGGGCCTTTTCTTCGCCGGCGAGATCCTCGATGTGGACGGCCGGATCGGCGGCTTCAACTTTCAATGGGCCTGGTCGAGCGGCACCGTCGCCGCGCGCGGCGCCGCCAAGCGCCTGCGGCCCGAAAAATAGTAAAATACCCGCCATGAAATGTCCCGCCTGCAAGGAACCGCTCGTGGCCCTGGAGCTGGATGCCGTCGAGGTCGACTGGTGCGGCGCGTGCAGGGGTCTGTGGCTCGACCGCGGTGAACTCGATGTTTTGTACGGCGACGCGGCCGCGGCTTCGGATTTTTTAAAAAGTTTAAAGCCGGCCGCACAGCCGAAGCCCGGCGCTTCCGCCGCGCCCCTTCACCCTTCGCGCCGCTGCCCTATCTGTTCGTCACGGATGAAGACCGTGAGCGCCGACTGGGATGGGGGGATCCATCTCGATGAATGTCCCAAAACCGACGGGATCTGGTTCGACGCGGGCGAACTTGACCGCGTGCTCAAGGCCGGCGGCGGCAAGGGACGTGTGCCGGAGTATTTGGACAGGGTTTTCGGATCCCGGTAAGATCGCGCGGGTCCGGTCAGGCCCGAAGGTTTTCACGAACGTTTTTTAATAACCTCATAAGGAGATAACCCATGGAAATCCTCTGGATCGTTCTAGGCGGTTTGGCGGCCGTGATCGTGTTCGTCATCGTTATCTACAACTCGCTCGTCGGCGTGCGCAACCAGGTCAAGAACGGCTGGTCGCAGATCGACGTCCAGCTCAAGCGCCGCTATGACCTCATCCCGAACCTGATCGAGACGGTGAAGGGCTACGTGAAGCATGAGCAGTCCACGCTCGAGAACATCACGAAGGCCCGCGCCGCCGCGATGGGCGCCGGTTCGGTCGGCGACAAGGCCCGCGCCGAAGGCGTGCTGACCGACGCGGTGAACAAGTTCCTCGTTGTCGCCGAGAGCTACCCCGACCTCAAGGCCAATCAGAACTTCCTGTCGCTGCAGGAAGAGCTGCGTTCGACCGAGAACAAGA
>CAZHID010000070.1:7912-9269 GCA_964532445.1 uncultured Planctomycetia bacterium
CCCGGCCGCCGCGGGTCCCGCCGAGGCGGCACTGACCCAGGCGACGCGCGGCCTGCTCGGCCTGGTCGAGAGCTACCCGAACCTCAAGGCCAACGACAACGTCAAGCAGCTGCAGGAAGAGCTGACGACCACCGAGAACAAGATCGCGTTCTCGCGCCAGAACTACAACGACCAGGTCATGTTCTACAACAACAAGCTCGAGATGTTCCCGTCCAACGTGATCGCCGGCGCCTTCGGGTTCAAGCCCGAAGAAGCGTTCAAGCTCGACTCCGCCGCCGAACGCCAGACGCCCAAGGTCCAGTTCTAAGAAAGCGGACCGTACGTTGCTTTTAACCCAGGGGTAGATCGATCTATGTGGGAGGTCATCGCCGCTAACCAGCGCCGCTCGCTTTTCCTCATCGCGGGGATGGGAGCGATCCTGCTCGGCTTTGGCTGGGCGGCGGGGGAGTTGTTCGTCGGCAAAGGCGGCGGCATTTTGGGCTGCGGCATCGCCGGAGGCCTGTGGCTCATCCTCACCGCGTTCAGTTATTTCCAGGGCGAGGCGGTGCTTTTGCGGTCCAGCCGCGCGCATGAGGTCACGTCCGAGCTTCACCCGGAACTCTTCAACGTCGTCGAGGAGATGAAGATCGCCGCGTCGCTCCCCGTGATGCCCAAGGTCTACGTGATCGACGACCCCGGTCTGAACGCGTTCGCGACGGGCGTGAAGCCCGAAAAAAGCGCCATCGCCGTGACCGCCGGCCTCCTCACGCGCCTCGACCGCGACGAACTGCAGGGCGTGATCGCGCACGAGACCGCGCATATCCTGAACCGCGACATCCTTTATATGACGCTTGCCGGCGTGATGCTCGGCAGTATGCAGATCCTCGGGCAGATCGTCACCCGCGGGATGTGGTACGGCGCCGGCTCGGCGGGTTCCAACCGACGCTACCGGTCCGAGCGTTCCGAGAGCGGCTCGGGCGGAGGAGGGATGCAGGCGGTCCTTCTGGTCGTCGTGATCCTGTTCGCGGTGCTGGGGCCGATCCTGGCCCAGCTGTTCTATTTTTCACTGTCACGCAAGCGCGAGTACCTCGCCGACGCGACCGGCGCGCGCCTCACGCGTTATCCGGAAGGACTGGCCCTGGCGTTGGAAAAAATATCCGGCCGTTCCGCCGTCGCCGCCGCGAACTCCGCGACCGCGCCGATGTTCATCGAAAAGCCCTCGGCCGCTTCCGCTTCCGCCGTATCGCTGTTCGCCACCCATCCCCCGATCGAAAAGCGTATCGCCATCCTGCGCTCGATGACGAGCGCCGGCTACGCGGGTTATGACGCCGCCGCCAAGTCGGTGCACGGCGCGGGCGCGATGATGCCCGCGTCCGCC
>CAZHID010000071.1:0-3171 GCA_964532445.1 uncultured Planctomycetia bacterium
CCCGGAGGCTTGGAGGAGGGTCCGGGTGTAGTCCTGAGCCGGCCGGCTGAGCACATCCCGCGCGGTACCGGTCTCGACGATCCGCCCCGCGTTCATCACGGCGATCCGGTCGCATAAATGCCGCACGACCCGCAGGTCATGGGAGATGAAAAGGTAGCTCACCCGCTCCTTGAGATGCAGATCGAGCAGCAAGTTCAAGACGCCAGCGCGGACGAGGACGTCCAACGAGCTCACCGCTTCGTCCAGAACGATGAGACGCGGCTTGACCGCGATCGCGCGCGCGATCGAAACACGCTGGCGCTCCCCGCCCGAGAGTTCGCGCGGGAACCGGGACGCGTAAGCCTTCGGAAGACCGACTTTTTCGAGGAGTTCCAAGGCGGCGGACGCGGGCGTCCGTCCCGCGGGACAGCCATGGACCGTGAACGGTTCCGCGAGCGTCTGTCCGGCCGTCATCCGGGGATTCAGGGAATGAAGCGGGTTCTGAAAAACCACCTGGACGTCCCGCCGGAACCGACGCCGCGACGCGGCATCGAGCGTCCCGACCTTCCGGCCCTCATAAGTCACCTCGCCCGCGTCAGGACACAGGAGACCGGCCGCCATTTTTCCGATCGTCGATTTCCCCGAGCCCGACTCTCCCACGAGGCCCACGATCTCACCCGCACGGACCATGAGATCGGCGCCGTCCACCGCGCGGACCTGACGCCCTCTCACCGAAAAATACTTTTTCACGCCCTTCAATTCGATCATCGGGACCCGCCTTCCGAGACGGGGATCGGCGTCTTGGGTTCCCCGTCCAACAGCGCCGCCGCGAGGAGCGCGCGGGTGTAATCCTGTGCGGGCCGGTCATATTGCGCGCGCGTCAACTCCTCGACGGCCCGGCCTCCGCGCATGACAAGGATCCGGTCCGCCGTCTCCCGCGCGGCCCATAGGTCATGCGTGACAAAAAGGATCGCCAGACCCCTCGAACGTTTAAGATCCGACAGCAGCGCAAGCACTTCCCGCTGCACCGTCGCGTCCAGCGCCGTCGTCGGCTCATCGGCGATGAGCAGCTTCGCCTCCATGGAGAGCGCCCGGGCGATGCCCACGCGCTGCTGCATCCCGCCCGAAAGTTCATGCGGGAATGACCGGGCCGCCCGCGCGGCGTCGCGGATCCGGACGTCCTCCAAAAGACGCACCACCCGCGCCTCGTCGCGCCGGCCGGAGCCGAAAGTCTCAAAAAACTGTTCATCCACCCGCATCACCGGGTTAAGTGATGATGCCGGTTCCTGAAAAACGTAAGACAAAAAGTCCCGACGCAAAAGTCTCAGTTCTTCCGCGGTGAGCTTCAGAACATCGGCCGAAGATGCTGTCTGGATCCCCAAAGTGCCGGCATGGCCACTTTTTCCCTGAAAAAGGATCTTCCCCTCGCAGCGGGCTCCAGCGAGGTCCGTGAGCCGGCCGATCGCCGCGGCCGCGGTGCTTTTGCCCGAGCCCGACTCGCCCACGATCGCGAGGCACTCGCCGGCGGCGAGCTCGAACGAGAGCCCGTCCACGGCCGGTTGTTCCGTGCCGCGGTATCGGACCTTGAGACCTTCCACGCGAAGCAGGGGCGCCGTCAAACCCGTCGGTATCGGGACCGTCATCGGCGCTCCTCCATGCGGTTTTTCAGACTCTCGCCGAGGTAGTTGTACGCCAGCACCGTGAACAGGATCGCCGCGCCCGGAAAGAACGCCATCCACCACGCCGCCCCGATCGTGAGCCGGCCGTCGCCCAGCATATTCCCCCAGCTCGGGCTGGGCGGCTGAACGCCGATACCGAGGAACGACAGACCGCTCTCAGTGAGAATGGCCCCGGCCACGCCAAGCGTCGCGCTGACCCAGACCGGTGAGAGCGCGTTGGGCAGGATATGCCGGAACAACACCCGGGCCTCCGATGCCCCGATGACCCGCGCGGCCATCACGTATTCCCGCTCGCGCAGACTCAGCACTTCCGCGCGCACCAGCCGCGCGATGCCCATCCACCCCGTAAGACCCAGGATGACCAGGATCGGCCAGATACCCGGCTTGTCGACCGCGGCCACGACCGCGAGGATGAGGAAAAAAGTAGGAAAGCACAGCATGAGATCGATCACCCCGGACAAAACCCGGTCCATCCACCCGCCGAAGTAACCGGCCACGAGACCCACGAGCACGCCCAGCGAGACCGAGATCCCGACCGACACGAATCCCACGATGAGCGAGACCCGCGCGCCGTACACCAGCCGCGCCAGCACATCCCGGCCCAGCTGATCCGTCCCCAGCCAATGCGCCGCCGACGGCGGCTGCAGGATCTGACCGATGTCGATCGCCGCCGGATCATACGCGCAAACGAGCGGCGCCATCATCGCCGCCCCGGCGCACACGACCACCCACACGAACGCTAAAGCTGTGATGATCCGCTGAACGCTCATTGGATTTTCCCGTTTCATGAGTTCCGGATCCTCGGATCCGCCCAACGATAGGCCAGATCGGCCAACAGATTCCCGATGAGCGTCAAAAAAGCGCCGAGTGTGAGCAAGGCCATGTACACCGGCAGGTCGCGCGCCATCACCGCGTCCATCATGAGCTTGCCCATCCCAGGGATGGAAAAAACCGTCTCCAAAATGACCGACCCGCCGAGCACGCCGGGCACCGAGAGTCCCAGGATCGTGATGAGCGGCAGCAGCGCGTTGCGGAGCGCGTGGCGGAACAGCACCGCGCGGGCCGAAAGCCCCTTCGACCACGCCGTCTTGATGTAATCCTGGCGGAACACCTCGATCATCCCGCTGCGCATGTACCGCGCAAGACCCGAAAAGTGCGCCAACACCGACACGAGCACCGGCAGCGTGAGATGCCGCGCGACGTCCAAAAAGCGGTCCCAACCGTTCATCAGCTCATGGTCCAGCGACGTGACACCGGAGATCGGGAACCAGTGAAGCTTGAGCCCGAAGAACGCCATCGCCGCCAAAGCCAGGACGAAGGTCGGCATCGCGAACGCGACAAAGACGATGAAGGTCAGCAGCTGGTCCGCCCACGTCCCCTGTCGGGACGCGCCGATCACGCCGATCCAGACGGCCAGCAACACGGTGAGAATGAGCCCGCTCAAGTTGATCGAGAGCGTCACCGGGATACGGGACGCGATCTTGGCGAGCACCGGTTCCCCATCGCGGAACGA
>CAZHID010000071.1:3321-3661 GCA_964532445.1 uncultured Planctomycetia bacterium
CCAGGATGGGCCGGTCCAGGCCGTACAGCTCCCTCAGCCGGACCTTCGCTTCCTGGGAGATCTTGGGGTTGAGCTGGGTCGCCTGGTCCGTGGGGTCCCCGGGGGCCAGCTGCGTGACCGCGAACGTCATCGCCGTGATGCCGAAGAAAAGCGGGACCATGAGGAGAAGCCGCTTGGTGATGAATTTAAACATGTTCATCGCTCCAGCTCGAAGCGGGTGTACTTGCGGTCCGCCGGCTCAACATCCCAGTCGATGAACCGGTACCCGATGCCGATCGGCGACACGTCCACGTTCTGGAAACGCGCGTGGACCACCGGCAGCGCGTCGGCGACATAAAGA
>CAZHID010000071.1:3671-9138 GCA_964532445.1 uncultured Planctomycetia bacterium
ATCATTTTGAAGACCCGCTAATTTGTCTTGGTGTAATGCCATAGGCCGATCGGGGGGGGGGGGCGTTAATCACCCCACGACAGGAGCACCATGTCGAACTTCCGCGTGTCGACGACATCCTTGAGGAAGGAGCTCCACTCAATGATCTTGATGCGCATCTTGACGCCGACATCGGCGAAACGCCGCTGCAGGATCTCCGCGATCATCTGGCGCTGGATCACGCCCTGGTTCGTGACGATCGTGAACTCGAACTTCAGACCGTCCTTCTCCCGGACCCCGTCGCCGTCGGAGTCCCGCCACCCGGCCTCCTCAAGCAGCGCGCGGGCCTTCGCGGGATCGAACACGGCCGCCGCCGCGTCCGGGTTGTACGCCCAGGAATCGGGACTGAACGGTCCGGTGACCTCGCGCCCCAACCCAAGGAGCACGCCGTCGATGATCTCCTTACGGTCAACGGCCGTGTCGAGCGCGCGGCGGACGCGGACGTCATCGAAGAGCGGACTTTTCAGGTTGAACGCGGCGAAGGTGTAGCCGAAGCTGGGGTAGCGGTGCTTGCGGTAGGTCTTCCGGAAATATTCGCCGTCAGTGAGGCGCTGGTGCTGCAGCGGCGTGAGCGACGTCATGTCCACCGAGCCCTGATTGAGCTCCAGGAACGTGGTCGCGGCGTCCGGCACGACCCGGATGACCACGCGGTCGATCTTGGGACTCCCCTCGAAGTAATCGGGGTTCGCGTAAAGCTCGAGCCGGTCCCCCGCCCTCCACCGGCCGAACCGGTACGGCCCGGTGCCGACCGGTGCCCGCGCGAAACGCGTCGTCATCAGGTTCTCTTTTTCAAGCAGGTGCTTGGGCAGGATCGCCATGCCCCAGCTGGCCAGTCCGGGGCTGAACGATTCCTTGTACGTCACGCGGACCGTGTGCGCGTCCGGGGTCTCGAGACTTTTTACTTTTTCAAAGTCCCCGCCGTACGGCGTCGGCAGATCGGGGTCGGTGAGCTTGGCGAACGTGAACGCGACATCGGCGGAGGTGAACGGCGCGCCGTCGTGCCAGCGGACGTTCTTTCTCAGGCGAAAAACGATCGTGAGACCGCCGTCGAGGACCTCCCAGGATTCGGCGAGCTCGCCCTCGAGCTCCAGGGACGGGTTGTACCGCACCAGACCGTTGAAGATCCTGGCCGCGGCGTCGTGCGAAG
Organism: uncultured Planctomycetia bacterium; assembly: GCA_964532445.1. Taxonomy (GTDB): domain Bacteria; phylum Omnitrophota; class Gorgyraeia; order 2-02-FULL-51-18; family JAGOUK01; genus JAGOUK01. Next base: position 4,858 of record CAZHID010000071.1, read on the forward strand.
CGGAGTCGGTGGCCAAAAGCGGGATGAGGTTGGAGGGTTCGGCGGTGGACGCCGTGACGAAGGTGTCCCCATGAGCGCTCTTCGAAGTCGCGGCCCATCCTGCGGGCCCCGTGACCAAGCACGTGCCCAAAATAAAAAACGCCGCGAAAGTGATTCGCGGCGTTTTAAGATCGCTTCGCTGCGTGTGCAACGACGATGGGTGTCCGGTTACTGCTTGGGGGCTTCCGAAGCGGCCTTCGCGGACTCGGCCAGGGCCTTGGACCCGTCCTGGGGAGCGGCAGGCGCAGCCGTCTCCGCAAGCTTGGCGCCTTCGGTCTTCGCCTGATCGGCGGCCTTGCCGGCTTCCGCCTGGCTCTTCTTGGCAGCCTCGGCCAGGGCCTTCACAGCCTCTTCCAGCGTCTTCTTGTCCACGGGCTTGCCGTCAGTACCGGCCGGCACCTGGGTGTCGAAGATCGGCTGGATCCGCGCGCCTTCCATAAGGGACTTCGAGCGGCGCGAGGTCATGAGGACGAGTGAGATGGACGTGATGAGGAACGCGATCGCGCAGTAGGAGGTGAACTTCATGAGCAGCGCGTTGGTCTGGGTGCCGAACAGCTTCTGGGACTGCTGCGCGCCCTGACCGCCCGCCATTTCCGAAAGTCCGCCGCCCCGGCCCGACTGGAGCAGGATCACTCCGATCAGGACCAGGCACGCGACGATGTGGAAGAAAACGAAGATCCCGTAGATCATGACACCACCTGGGCTTGGGCGCCGCGGACGATGCCCGCGAGGGACGCGACTTCGAGGCTCGCGCCGCCGACCAGGGCGCCGTCGACGTCCGGCTGGCGCATGAGCTCAGCGGCGTTCTCGGGCTTCACTGAACCGCCGTAGAGGATCGGGAGTTCCTGCGACAGGCCGGGGAAATAGAGCTGGCCGACGAGGTCACGGATGAACTTCTGGGCTTCCTGCGCCTGCTCGGGGGTCGCGACCTTGCCGGTCCCGATGGCCCAAACGGGTTCGTAAGCGATGTAGCAGCCGGCCGCGTCTTCCGGCGAGATGCCGGCGAACGCGCCCTTGATCTGCTTCTCGAGGACAGCGTTGGTCTTCTCGGCTTCGCGCTCCTTGAGCGACTCGCCGACGCAGATGATGGGTGTGAGACCAAGGCTGATGGCGGACTGGATCTTCTTGTTCACGGTGGCGTCCGTCTCGCCGAAGAACTGACGGCGCTCGGAGTGGCCGATGATGGCGAACTCACAGCCGGCGTCCTTGAGCATCACGCCCGAGACTTCACCGGTGAACGCGCCCTTGTCTTCCCAATACATATCCTGGGCGCCGAGCTTGATATCGGAGTCGCCGATCGCGTCATACACGGCCGAGAGGCACGTGAAGGACGGGCAAAGGATGACTTCCGGCGCGTCGTCGCCGAAGTTCTCGCGCTTGAGCAGCGTGGTGAATTTGACGGCTTCGCCGATGGTCTTGTTCAGTTTCCAGTTGGCGGCAATGACTTTCTTTCTCATGGTTACTTTTTTTCCGGTAAGAGGTCGATGCCGGGAAGCTTCTTCCCCTCGAGGTACTCGAGGGACGCTCCGCCGCCGGTGGAGATATGCGACATTTTGGGCGCGAGACCGAAAAGGGTCACGCACGCCGCGGTATCTCCGCCGCCGATGATCGACACGCAGTTGCTGTGGTTGGCCAGCGCTTGGGCGACGCCCAGCGAGCCGTTCTTGAAGTTTTTCATTTCGAACACGCCCATCGGGCCGTTCCAGACGGCCGTGCGGGCGTCTTTGAGGGCCTCGGCGTAAAGTTTGGTGGTCTTGGGACCGATGTCCACGCCGTCCCAGCCTTCCTTGATGCCTTCCTGGATCTCAAAGGGCGCGTCCTCGCGGAACTCCTGGACGGCCACGTGATCGACGGGCAGGAGGACCTTGATCCCCTTCGCGGCGGCCTTCTTGAGGATCTCGCCGGCCAGCTCGACCTTGTCCTTCTCGAACCGGGACTTGCCGATCGGGTAGCCGGTCACCTTCGCGAAGGTATAGGCCATCGCCCCGCCGATGATGATGAGGTCGACCTTCGGGATCATGTTCTCGATGAGGCCGATCTTGTCGGAAACCTTTGCGCCGCCGAGGATCAGAACGAAGGGCTTCGCGGGGTTCTTGGTCGCCTCGCCGAGGTACTTGATCTCCTTGCCGAGCAGGAAGCCCGCGCCGGACGGCAGATGCGCCACGATCCCGGCCACGGACGCGTGCGCGCGGTGGCTGGTGCCGAAGGCGTCATTGACGTACACGTCGCCGTTGGCGGAAAGCGCCTTGGCGAAGTTGGGCTCGTTCTTCTCTTCTTCGGCGTGGAAACGCAGGTTCTCGAGGAGGATCAGCGCGTCCTTGGGCGCCGAGGCGATCTCGGAAACGACCTTGGGTCCGACGCAGTCGGAGGCCTGAATAACGGGACGGCCGAGGAGCTTGGCCAAGTGGTCCGCGACGGGCTTGAGGCTCATCGTCGCGTTCGGCTTGCCGTCCGGACGACCCAGGTGGCTCATGAGGATGACGCGGGAAGCCCCATGCTCAAGCGCGTGCTTGATGGTCGGGAGCGACTCGCGGATGCGCGTATCGTCGGTGATCTTCTGGTTCGCGTCGAGCGGAACGTTGAAGTCCACGCGGATGAGAACGCGTTTCCCCTGGAGCTGGAGGTCCTGGATCGTCTGCTTCATCTATATGGCCGCTATTACCGGGCGCCGGCTTCGACGGGAAGCTTCTTGCCGATGAACTTGCAGAGGTCGACGACGCGGCTCGAGTAGCCCCACTCGTTGTCGTACCAGCTGAACACCTTGACCAGGCGCTTGTTCAGCACGCTCGTCATCGCGGAATCGATGATCGAGGAGTGCGGGTTGCCGTTGAAGTCCTTCGAAACGAGCGGCAGGTCGCAGACTTCAAGGATGCCCTTGAGCTCGGCTCCGGCGGCGCGCTTGAGCTCGGCGTTCACTTCTTCCTTGGTCGTGTCCTTCTCGACTTCGCAAACGAGGTCGACGAGCGAGACGTTCGGCGTCGGGACGCGGATCGCGCAGCCGTCGATGAGGCCCTTCACTTCCGGGATCACGAGCGACACGGCCTTGGCGGCGCCGGTCGTGGTCGGGATCATGGAGAGACCGGCGGCGCGGGCGCGGCGCAGGTCCTTATGACCGAGGTCGAGCACCTGCTGGTCATTGGTGTAGGAGTGGATCGTGGTCATGAAGCCCTGCTTGAAGCCGAAGCGGTTGCGCAGGACCTTGACGAACGGCGCGAGGCAGTTCGTGGTGCAGGACGCGTTCGAGATGACGTGGTGGTTCTTGTCCTCGTTGACGCCGAGGACGATCGTGATGTCCTCGTTCGTCGCGGGGGCCGAGATGATGACCTTCTTGGCTCCGCCCTTCAGATGCGCGGCGGCCTTTTCTTTGTCCGTGAACACGCCGGTGGATTCGATCACGATATCAACCTTGTACTGACCCCAGGGGATCTGCGCCGGGTCGCGGAACGAGAGCATCGCGATCTCGCGGCCGTTGACGACGAGGTTGGTGTCCTTGACGAGCACTTCGCCGGGGAAAATGCCGAGGATGGAGTCATACTTCAGGAGATGCGCGTGGGTCGCGATGGGCACCGGAAGGTCGTTGATCGCGACGATCTGGATGTCCGGGTTGCCCTGGGCGGCGCGGAAAATGTTGCGGCCGATACGACCAAAACCGTTGATACCTACTCTGATGGCCATTGCTGTTCCTCCTTAAAAAAAGCTTGGATCTGCCTTCAGACAAACCCTGTGAAAAGTCGGTAAAACCAGTCCCGTTCCTACGGGAAAGTGCGAATTATACCCCCGCCCCCAGGGCAAGTCAAACGGAGGTTCGTTGGGTTTGTCCTACTATCGAAGGGGGTTCCGGAGCCGGAAAGGCCCCGGCAGGGGTCTAGAACGCGCGGTGGCTGCCGTCAGCCAGTGCAATGAGGTCGGTCGCGGTCAGGGTCCCGGTGATCTTGCCGTTCTTGTTCACGACGATGATGATCTCGCTCTTGGATTCCTTGAACCGGCGGATGGCCGTGGCGAGCTGCTGCTCGTCCTCGAGGACGATGAAGTTCTTTTTGACGATGTCCCGGATCGGGCGGTCCCACTCCTGGATCATAAGCTCAGGCACCGATAGGGCGTCCAGCCGGCGAACGTTCATGAGCCGGCGCTTGATGTAGGTGTAGAGCTGGGTGTTCGGGACCTGTTTGTACCCGACCGGGATCGGCGGAACCGGCTTGCCTTCGGCGAAGGCCAGGTGCGATTCCAAGGCGCTGGTCTTGT
>CAZHID010000072.1:0-9053 GCA_964532445.1 uncultured Planctomycetia bacterium
CAAGACCGACCACCGTGACAACTACGGACGCATGCTCGGCTATGTCTGCCGCGAGTCTGACGGCCGCTGCCTCGCCGAGGACCTGCTCTCCGGCGGCTACGCGCTCGTCTACCGGCGCTTCAGCTTCGAGCGCAAAACATCCTTCCTGAAGCTGGAAGAGACCGCCCGGCGTTCGTCGCGCGGCCTGTGGAAACACACGACCGACCGCGCCAAGTTATCGACTGAAAAAAACTCGGCCAAAAAAACCACGTCCAAAAAAACAACATCCAAAAAAACCTCCGGGTCGGGGTCCTAGTGCCGCTCCCGCCCGTCTTCATTGAGCGTCTGGGCCGCATTCTTCCCAAGGAAAAGCTCGCGCCCGCGCTGGCGAGCTTTGAGACCCCCCGGGGATTCACGGTCCGCGTGAACACGCTCAAGGTCACGGCCGCCGAGGCGGCGGAGCACCTTCGCTCAAAAGGATTTGAACCGACCGTTGTCCCATGGTGTCCGGACGCGCTGGTCCTGAGCTCGGAGGCGCGGCTCGGTCTGCGCGGCGACGACTGGATCCAGGACGGACGACTTTATCCTCAAAATCTTTCCAGCATGCTGCCGCCTCTGGCGCTGGAGCCGAAGCCCGGAGAGATCGTGCTGGATCTCTGCGCGGCGCCGGGGTCCAAGACGACGCAGATGGCGCAGATGATGAAGAATCAGGGCGAGATCACGGCGGTCGAGGCGATCCGGGAACGTTACTTCAAACTCAAGTCCGTTTGTGACCTCACCGGCACCAAGATCGCCAACCTGGTCTGCTGTGACGGCCGGCGCTTTGACCCCTCCCACAACCGTTCTCATACGCCGGCCCGCTCCATGGAACGCCAGCCCGTCCGCTCCGACTTCCACGAAGAAGTTCTCAAGAACCCCCGGCTGGTCCCGCAGTCGGACACGCGTAAATTCGACCGCATCCTGGTTGACGCGCCGTGCAGCTCCGAAGGGCTGTTCGACGCGAATGATCCCGAGACCATCGGATACTGGAGCGAGCGGAAGATCGACGAAGCGTCCAAGAAGCAGCGCGGCCTGCTCCTGTCCGCCTCCCGTCTGTTGAAGGTCGGCGGGACGCTCGTGTACTCGACCTGCTCCTTCGCCCCTGAGGAGAACGAGGCCACAGTGGACTGGTTCCTCAAAAAAGCCGACCCCGGATTCCGGTGTGTGCCGGTCACGGTCCCCGGCTTCACGGACACGCTCCCGGCGCTGGAAGGATGGGGGAAGAAGACTTTTCACGCGGACGTCCGGAACACGGTGCGGGTGATGCCCGGCGAGGGAAGGATCGGATTTTTCATCGCGAAGTTTATGTTAAAATAACGCCCGACCCCATGAAGATCAGCATCCCCAAAGAACTTCATCCTCTCGAAACGCGCGTCGCGCTCACCCCGGACGCGGTCACCAAACTCATCAAAGCCGGATCCGTCGTGCGCATCCAAAGCGGCGCGGGCCTTAAGTCCGCTTATCCCGACGCGGACTACGTCAAGGCCGGCGCGGAGATCGTCGACAGCGCCGAAAAGCTCTGGTCGGGCTCCGAAGTCCTCGCCAAGATCGGGCTGCCCTCGCGCGCGGAGATCGACCTCCTCCCGGCCGGTTCCCTTTATATAGGCTTTCTGAACCCGCTCGCCGACCCGTCGTTGTCCGCGGCGCTGGCGGCGCGTCAGGTGACCGCCTTCAGCATGGAACTCATCCCGCGCACGAGCCGCGCCCAGAGCATGGACGCCCTTTCTTCCCAGGCCTCGATCGCCGGCTACAAGGCCGTTCTGCTCGGCGCTTCGACGCTCGGGAAGTATTTTCCGATGCTCACGACCGCGGCCGGGACCGTTCCGCCCGCCAAGGTCCTTGTGATCGGTGTCGGCGTGGCGGGCCTGCAGGCGATCGCGACCGCGCGGCGCTTGGGCGCGATGGTCGAGGCTTTTGACATCCGGCCCGAGGTCAAGGAACAGGTCCAGAGCCTGGGCGCCAAGTTCGTCGAAGTCCGTGTGGATACCTCGAGTGCGTCCGCGGGCGGCGGTTACGCCAAGGAAGTCAGCGAGGACACCAAGCGCCTCCTTCAGGAAGCGCTCGCCGAACGCGTCGCCGCGTCGGATGTCGTCATCACGACCGCGCAGGTCCCCGGCAAAAAAGCTCCCGTCCTCGTCTCCGCCGCCATGGTTGCGCGGATGAAGCCCGGCACGGTGATCGTGGACATGGCCGCCGAGCAGGGCGGCAACGTCGAGGGATCGAAGCCCGGCGAGACCGTCGACGTTGGCGGCGTGCGGATCCTGGGTCCCGTCAATCTTCCGGCGACGCTGCCTCAGCACGCCAGTCAGCTTTTTGCGAAAAATATCCAGGCGCTGCTCGCGCTTCTCATGAAGGACGGCAAGCCCCATCTCGACTTCGCGGATGACATCGTGAAGGGCGCGTGCGTCGCGCACGGCGGGGTCGTGGTGAACGAACGCGTGAAGGCGCTTCTAGGGTCATGAACGAATCTTATTTGGCGATGATCACCATCTTCATCCTCGCGGCCTTCGTGGGTCTGGAGGTCATCAAGAAGGTGAGCCCGCTCCTGCACACGCCGCTCATGTCGCTCACCAACGCGATCAGCGCGATCACGGTCGTCGGCGCGATCCTGGTCACGGGTTCCGGCAGTCATCAGAGCGTCCTTTCGACCGTCCTCGGCGGCATCGCGGTGTTCTGCGCGATGACCAACATCGTTTCCGGGTTCCTCATCACCGACCGCATGCTCAAAATGTTCAAGAAGCGTGAAGGCGGCAAGCCTGACAGCGGCAAGCCCGAAGGCGGGCACAAGTCATGATCACCCAGGTGATGTACCTCGTCGCGGCGGTCCTGTTCATCCTTTCCATCAAGTGGATGAGCTCCCCGGCGACCGCGCGCCGCGGCGTCATCGCGGGCGTCATCCTTCCGGATGTGGACTACTTCGCGGTCATCGCGATCGCGATGGTGCTCGGCATCGCAGCCGGCGTGCCGCTCGCGCAGGTGCCGCTCACCGCGGTCCCCCAGCGCACGGCGCTTTCCCACGCGTTCGGATCGCTCGCGGCCGCGCTCGTCGGAACGGCCAAGTACTTCATGCTCTCGTCGCACGGGGAGCTCACGCCGTTCGTCACCGGCGCGATCGTGTTCGAGGTCCTGCTCGGCTACCTGACGTTCACGGGCAGCATCCTCGCCGCGCTCAAGCTCCAGGAAATGATCCCGACCCGGCCCATCACGTACCCGGGCCAGAACATCGTGAACCTCACGGTGTTGGCCTCGGCGGTGCTTTGCGGCGTCCTGCTGGTGCTGGATCCGACACAAACATGGCTGTTCTTCGTCATCTCGATCCTGGCGCTCCTCTTCGGTGTGTTCCTGATCATCCCGATCGGCGGCGCGGACATGCCGACCGTGATCTCGCTCCTCAATGCCTACGCGGGCCTTTCGGCGGTCGCGATGGGCTTCGTGCTCGACAACAACCTGCTCATCATCGCCGGCGCGCTCGACGGCGCGAGCGGCCTGATCCTTTCGATCATCATGTGCAAGGCGATGAACCGGTCGTTCACGAACGTGCTCTTCGGCGCGTTCGGCCAGTCGGTCAAAGGCAAAGCTGCCGCGGGAGGGGACAAGACCCACCGCTCGACCACTCCTGAGGAGACGGCCGAGTACCTGCTCAACGCCCAGTCGGTCGTGATCGTGCCCGGTTACGGCATGGCCGTCGCGCAGGCCCAGCACAAAGTGTTCGAGCTGTTCGACCGCCTGACCAAGCGCGGCATCGACGTCAAATTCGCGATCCATCCGGTCGCCGGCCGCATGCCGGGACACATGAACGTCCTCCTTGCCGAAGCCAACGTCCCTTACGATCACCTGATCGAAATGGACGAGATCAATCCCGAAATGGGCCAGGTCGACGTCGTTCTCGTCATCGGCGCCAATGACGTCGTGAACCCCGCGGCCAAGTCCGATCCGGGCAGCCCGATCTACGGGATGCCCGTCATCGAGGTCGAGAAGGCCAAGCAGATCATCTTCATGAAGCGCGGTCTCTCGACCGGGTTCGCCGGGGTCGAGAACCAGCTTTTTTACAACCCCAAGACCCTGATGCTGTTCGGCTCCGCCAAGGAGACCGTCGGCCAGATCGTTCACGAGATCAAGCAGCCCGCCTGATCGATCCCAATGATCGATCCCAAATCCACCGCGATGACCCGCCCGCGACCCTTTTGGCGATCCGTCCTATGCGCTGGGGCCGTGTTGTGTTGCATGGCCGGCCCGGCCGCGGGAGAGCCGAACGATGGGGTGTTTGAAACGCGGTATGAGGACGGGACGCTCAAATCTAGGGCGGGTTACCGGAACGGCATGCTGGACGGAGCCTACGAGCGGTATTTTCGGGACGGCCGGATGGAGGAGACCCGCACCTACCGCGCGGATAAACTGAACGGTCCGGCCAAGCGTTTCTTCGCCGACGGAAGCGTCGCGGAAGAGGTCTCTTACGCGGACGGCCTGTTGAACGGCCCTCATCGGCTATACGCGCCTGACGGACGGCGCGTGGTGGAGGCGGTTTATGAACGCGGAAAGCCCGTTTCACCCCACAAGATCTACGACGCTTCCGGCCGCCTCATCAACGAGACACGGTACGAGGACGGTCACAAAGTCCCGCGGCCCGCTGACTCCGTCAGCTCGTCCAAAAAAGCCGCTCCCGCGCCCAAAAAGTCCCGCTAAAAATCCCAGAGCGGTATAATAACCTTTTGCGGAAAAGTTAGTAATCCAAAAAGTCATAATCATTCTATGCAGATGATGCTGAAAAAAGTTGAACGCCCCCGGGAGCTCAAGTGGTTCCAGGCGGGAGCCATGCTCTATGGTGACTGGGGAACGAGCAAGGCCTATGTGATCGGCATCGCCTACGCGCTGGCCGGGCACGCGTCCTGGTTCTTTCTTGGGATCATGGCGATCCTCACGCTCGTGGTCGGTTACTGTTACACCATCATCTGCCGGATATATCCTGACGGCGGAGGGGTCTACTCCGCGCTGCGCGGCCGTTCCCGTCTCTTCGCGTCGATCGGCGCCTTCATGCTCGTCGCCGACTATGTCGTGACCGCGTCTCTCAGCAGCCTGGCCGCCTTCCATTACTTCAACGTCTCGCATCCGGCGATGTGGGCCATGGGCGCGATCGTCGTCATTGGCGGGCTCAATTGGATCGGACCGGCGCGGGGCAGTGACCTGGCCGCGGTCGTCGGTGTGGCGGCGTCGCTGTGCGCTTGCGTACTTTTTCTGTTCACGATCCCGCATGTGGGTGAGGTGACGCTCACCATGCCTGACGCCGGTCTCTGGAACGGATGGACGACCTTCGCCGGCATCGTGCTCGCGCTGTCGGGTGTGGAAGCGGTCGCCAATATGACCGGCATCATGGTCGAGCCGGTGGGGAAGACCTCCAAGAAGGCGATCTGGCCGGTCCTGATCGAGGTGGTCCTTTTGACGTTCCTGCTCGGCGTCGCGATGAACGGCGTTCCGGGCGACCTGACCCATCACATCGAGGACATGCTCCGCGTCCTCGGCAAGCACTACGTCGCCCCCTGGTTCGGCGAAGTGATCGCGATCGTCTTCGCGGTCCTGCTCCTTTCGGCCGTGAACACGGCGGTGAACGCGTTCACGAGCATCCAGTTCTCGATGGCCAAAGACGGCGAGCTACCCTCGTTCTTCGCGCGGCTCAACCGGTTCGGGATGCCGTGGCCGGCGCTTCTGGCCGCGATCGCGGTCCCGGTGAGCGTGCTCGTGTTCGTGAACGACCTCGTTTCGCTCGCGGCGCTGTACGCGATCGGCGTCGTGGGCGCCATCACGCTCAACCTGGGCGCGTGCGCTTCGAACTTCGCTCTCCCGCTCAAACGCTGGGAGCGGGCGCTGCTCTTCGTGGTGAGCGTCATCCTACTCGCGATCTGGATCACGATCGCGATCGAGAAGACCAAGGCCCTCATTTTCGCGCTCATCGTCATCGGCGTGGGCCTCGCGATGCGCACCGCGGTCAAGACGTTCCTGCCCGCGCCCGCCGCGCCGATCGCGGTCCCGAGCGCCGAAGTGCTCACCGTGGCCGAGGCCAAGGACATCGGACCGCTGTACCACAGTTCCTTCATGCTCGCCTTGAAACGCGTCACGCCCGCGATGGTCGAGAACGCCGCGCTCCAGATCAAGGCGCGCAATGAGAACGCGATCTACTTCTGTCACGTCGAAGAGATCCCGTCCTCCGCCGATCTTCCGGACGAGGTGACCCCGTCCGCCAAATCGCTTGAGCTTTTGGCCGAAGTGGAGCATCATTTCAGGGAGCGGGGGATCACCCTCATACCGGTCTGGCAGGCGGGGCATCAGGCGGGACGCCAGCTCGCGTACGTGGCCAACCAGCTGGGGGTCAAGACCGTGCTGATCGGGACGACCGAACACACAGCGCTCATGAACCTCGTCCGCGGGGACGTCATGCGCACCCTGGCCCAGCATCTCAACAAGGACTGCAACCTCATGATCCTGAGCTGACGAGCCCGAAAGGCACCGATGTCCATCCCTCCCGAAAAGATCATCAAGCCCAAAGTCCCGACCTTCCTGAACCATCTCAAGACCTACATCGTCCGCGGCCTCATCGCGGTCATCCCGATCGTGATCTCTTTCTTCGTCGTTCAGTTCCTTTACGTCATGGTCGACCGCCGCGTCGCCCGCATGATCGAAGGCTGGATCGGCTTCACGATCCCGGGGCTCGGCATCCTGCTGGTGCTCGTGATCCTCTACCTCGTCGGCCAGATCGCCTCCAACCTCGCTGGCAAGCAGCTCTTCGGTCTGATCGAAAAGATCAGCGAACGGATCCCGCTGGTCCGGACCACTTATCAAGTGGGCAAGCAGATATCGCAGAGCCTCTCGCACGAGGACAAGCAGCTGTTCCAAAAAGTCGTCATGGTCCGTTACCTCAACGCGGGCGCGTGGACGATCGGCTTCGTGACCGGCAAGCTCACCGACGAGCGTGAGCCCGGCGTGACGTTCCTCAAGGTGTTCGTCCCGACGCCGCCCAATCCGACCTCAGGGACCATGATCATCGTGCGCGAGACGGATGCCCGCGACCCGGGCTGGACGGTCGAAGAGGGGCTTAAGACGGTCATTTCGGGCGGGATCATCGGTCCGGCGGCGCTCAAATAACACATGGAAAAAATATGACATCATCCCCCAAAGTCCTCGCGTTCGCCGGCAGCGCCCGCAAAGATTCCTTCAATAAAAAGCTCGTCCGCGCCGCGGCCGAAGGCGTCCGCTCCGCCGGATGCGACGTCACGGTGATCGACCTGGCGGACTATCCGCTGCCGATCATGGATGAGGACCTTGAGGCCGCTTCAGGTCTTCCCGAGAACGCCCTCAAGCTCAAAAAGCTTTTTCTCGAACACCAGGGTCTCCTGATCTCGGCGCCCGAACACAACAGCTCCGTCACCGCGCTCCTCAAGAACGCGATCGACTGGGTCTCGCGGCCTGTCGCGGGTCAGCCCCGGATGGCGTGCTTCGTCGGCAAGACCGCGGGTCTCGTGAGCGCGTCGCCCGGAGCGCTGGGGGGATTAAGGGGTCTCGTCCATCTGCGCGCGATCCTCGGCAACATCGAGGTCACCGTGATCCCTCAGCAGTACGCGCTCTCCAAAGCGCACGAGGCGTTCGACACGGATGGACGGATGAAGGACCCCGCGCAAAAAGCCTCCGCCGAAGCTGTCGGCGCCGCGCTCGCGACCGCGGTGAAAAAATTATCATCTCCCGCTTGAAGCTTGCGGTTGTATCGGTATAATCTAAACAAAAGAATTTGATCGTGACCGGAACGGCTTAAAAACTTTTGATAGGAGACCGATATGCCCAAGTGCACCAAGTGCGATGAGATCTTCAGCCCCGATGAGGGCGATTACAACGAGGAAAAAGAGTTCGTCTGCGCGATGTGCGCGGAAGGCTTCGCCGACGATGATATCGACGACGAGGACCTGGAGCTCGACGAGGACGAGGATGACGACGAGGAAGGCGCTCCGGTGAAGCCCAAGGCGTGCCCGAGCTGCAAGGAAAAGACCGAGGATTACGCGTCGTCGGGCATCTGTCCTGAGTGCGGATACGAGAAGGACATGAAGGAAGACAAGGACTAACACTCTTCCGGGGAACCGGACGGATCGATCCCAGACCAGCCACCATTCGACAGGACCCAGGGGCGACCCTGGGTCCGACTTTTTTATGAAAGCCGAAGACAAGAATTACTTTTTATACCTCAAAGACCTCGTGAAGCTCGAGGAATCCGAAGAGACCGAGGAGATCCGGCGCGAATTCCTGGGGCTGTCGCCGGAAGATCGGGAGCTGCGCGGCAAATCACTGATCCTGCTGTCCATCACCGGCACGTCATACAGTCCGGCGGAGCATCTGCTCATCACGTTCAGCCGTGAGGGCGGCAAGCCGCTGCCGGTCTTCACGCTCGAGGAAGGGGACCTTGTGACGCTCGTGCCCCGGCGCGAACAGGTCCGCGAATGCCCGTCCGGCACCGTCTACGAGAAGGCCGCCGACTCGATCACCGTGGCCTTCCATCGTCCGCTGCCGGACGGCTTCTCCGAAGTGAAGCGGTTCGATCTCCACAAATCCGCCAATTCCGTGACGTACCGCCGGATGCTTGAGGCGCTTGACGCGGTGATCCAGACGCATCAGCGGGTGCTCGTCCGGCTCAGGGATATTTCGCTTCAACAGGCTCAGCCCGCGCAGGACCCGGTCGGCGCGGGGAAGATCGACTGGTTCGATCCGGGTCTCAATGAGTCCCAGCGTGAGGCGGTGCGCAAATGTCTCGATGCGCGCGAGCTCGCGCTCGTGCACGGGCCCCCGGGCACCGGCAAGACGACCGTGCTCGTCGAGCTCGTCCGCCAGGCGGCGCTGAGGGAGCAAAGCGTCTTCGTGACCGCGCCGTCGAACACGGCCTGCGACAACGTCCTCGAACGCCTCGTCGCCGCGGGCGTGAACGCGGTGAGGCTGGGGCACCCGGCCCGCATCTCAGCCGGTCTGCGCGACCACACGCTCGACTTCAAGCTCGCGCTGCATCC
>CAZHID010000073.1:0-6964 GCA_964532445.1 uncultured Planctomycetia bacterium
CACCAAGTTCTTCCTTGGTCATTTTGGTCTCGCGAACCTCAAGGAACTGCCCAAGCTCGCCGAATTCACGGAAAAGGACATCGAGCTTCCAGAGAGCCTTCAGCACAAGCCCAGCGAGCTCCTCGGTGAAGGGGAGATGCCCGAAACGATCCCGTCTTCCGGGCCCGAAGCGGCCGCGGACGGGACCAACGAGGAGGCTCCGACCGCCGATGAAACCCGCTGACCTCAAGCGCCTGCGGAGCGCCATCGACCGCCTGGACCAGCGCCTCATTGACCTCCTGAACGACCGCGCCAAGATCAGCCAGTCGATCGGACGCCTCAAGGATGCCGCTCAAGCGCCCATCTTCGCCCCTGACCGCGAGCAGCAGGTCTTCGCGAACGTGCGCCGCAACAACCGGGGCCCTTTGCCCGACCCGTCGCTCGAAGCCATCTACTCCGAGATCATGTCCGGTTCGCTCAACCTCGAGCGGCCTTTGGCGATCGCCTACCTCGGTCCCGAACTCACGTTCACGCATCAGGCCAGCGTCAAAAAATTCGGTTCGAGCGTCCGCTACGTCGCGTGCAACAGCATCACCGACATCTTCTCCGAGGTCGAGAACGGCCGCTGCGACTACGGCGTGGCCCCCGTCGAGAATTCGACGGAAGGCGCGATCCATCATACGCTCGACAACTTCATCAACTCGGACCTCAAGATCTGTTCGGAGATCCTGCTCAAGATCAACCTGACGCTCATGTCGCGCGAACCTTCGGTGAAGTCGATCCGCCGCATCTACTCCAAGGCGGAGGTCTTCGGACAGTGCCGCCGCTGGATCGAAGCCAACGCGCCCGCGGCCGAGCTGTTGCCCGCGCCGTCGACGGCCCAGGGCGCCAAGATCGCCGCTTCCGAAAAGGGTTCCGCCTGCATCGCCAGTCTTCTGGCGGCCAAGCCGAACGGTCTCAAGGTCCTCGCGCCGTCGATCCAGGACGCCTCGTCGAACGTCACGCGCTTCCTGGTCCTGTCGCGCGAGTCCGCCCGGCCGACCCGGAACGACAAGACGTCGCTCATGATCTCGCTCCAGGACCGTCCAGGCGCGCTCTTGGCCGTCCTCGAACCGTTCCGCAAGAACGGGATCAACCTGACGAAGATCGAGTCGCGTCCGTCGCGGATGCGCCAATGGGACTACTTCTTCTTCATCGATCTCGACGCCCACGCGGAGGACGCCAAGGTCCGCGCGGCGCTCAAGGCCGTCAAAGCCAAGGCCTCCTACCTCAAGGTCCTCGGTTCTTACCCGAGATCGGGAAGCTAGCAGGGCATGAAGGCACTTTTTCCTCCCGCCCACGCGGGGCTGGACCGGGTCCAGTCGTATAAGCCCGGCAAGCCCGTCGAGGAGCTCGAGCGCGAGCTCGGCATCAAGCATGCGCTCAAGCTCGCTTCCAATGAGAACCCTTTCGGCCCGTCACCCAAGGCGATCGCGGCCGCGCGCCAGGCCCTCGCCAAGACGCACCGTTACCCGGACGCGACCAGCTTTTATCTGAAGCGCGCGCTCGCGGCCAAGTTCAAAGTCTCCGAGGACCGGATCGCCGTCGGCAACGGTTCCGATGAGCTCATCGTGATGGCGGTCCGCGCCTTTGTCGCGCAGGACGAAGAGGTGCTCACCGCGACGCCGACCTTCCTGATCTACAAGATCGCGGCGCAGGTCCACGGCGCGAAGGTGATCGAGGTCCCCATGAAGGACTTCAAGTACGACCTCAAGGCGATGGCCAAGGCGGTCACGCCGAAGACCAAGCTGATCTTCATCGCCAACCCCGACAACCCGACCGGCTCGTACGCGTCCAAGTCGGACCTTGAAGCTTTTCTCAAAGCCGTGCCGTCGCGCTGCCTTGTGTTCATGGACGAGGCCTACTACGAATACGCCGCGCGTGAGAAGAACTACCCGAACACGCTCAACTGGCTCGACCGGCCGAACCTCATCATCAGCCGCACGTTCTCCAAGGCGTACGGTCTGTGCGGCTTCCGCGTCGGTTATTCCTTCGCGCACCCCGACGTCACGGCCGGCATGAACAAGGTCCGCGAGCCGTTCAATATCAACGGCCCCGCCCAGGCCGCCGCGCAAGCGGCCCTCGGCGACACGGCCTTCCTGAAGAAGGTCGTCACCCAGACCTGCTCCGAACGCCGCCGCCTCGACGCCGAACTGCGCAAGCGCGGCTTCAAGACGGTCCCGAGTGCGACCAATTTCATCCTGTTCCACGCGGGCGCGAAGGCGCACGCGATCTACGACGGCCTCATGCGCCGCGGCGTCATCGTCCGCCACATGAAGTCCTGGGGCCTCGAGGAGTACATCCGCGTCACCGTCGGCCGCCCGCAGGACAACCGCGTTTTCCTGAAAGCCCTCGATGCCTCTCTTTAAGAAAGCCGCCGTCATCGGCGTCGGTCAGATCGGCGGGTCGTTGGCTTGGGCGATCAAAAAGCGCCGCCTGGCCTCCGAGGTCGTCGGTGTCTCCCAGAAGTCCCATATCCATGCCAAGCGTCTCGGCGCCATCGACCGCGGCTACGCACCTGACGGTCTGGCCGAAGCGCTGCGCGGCGCGGACCTCGTGGTCCTGGCGCTGCCGGTCGCGCTCAATGAGGCATTCGTGCGCGACGCTTCCAAATGCCGCTTGATCGATCCCAAGGCGGTCGTGATCGACGTCGGCAGTACCAAGGCCCGCATCGTCCCGTCTGCGCGCGGCGGGAAGATCGGTCCGCGCTTCATCGGCTGCCACCCGATGGCGGGTTCAGAAAAGTCCGGCGCTCTTTCGGCCAACCCCGACCTCTTCGTGAACGCCGTCTGCTTCGTCTCGCACGCGAACGCGCGCGTCGAGAAGCTCTGGCGCGCGGTCGGCGCGCACCCGGTGCGCCTGGATCCGGCCGCGCACGACCGCTGGGTCGCGCACGCCAGCCACATGCCGCACCTGCTCGCTTTTCTTTTGTTCGCAGGCTTCCCGAAGGGCGGGGGGTTCGCGCCCAACCCGAGCGTACGTGACCTCGCGCGCATTTCAAAGTCGGGCTCCGAGCTTTGGGCCGAGATCTTCGAGTCCAACCGCAAGGAACTGCTGCCCGCGGCCCGCGCGTTCGAGAAGAACCTCGCGGCGTTCAACCGCGCGCTCGCGCGTCGCGACGGGCGCAGCGTGCGCAGCCTCATCCGCGAGTCCAATCGCCGTTCCGAACACTCCTTTCCGTCCAACGACCGCTAAAACCCGAATTCGAGGAGCCTCTCCCATGATCATCGCTATGGACGGTCCCGCCGGCAGCGGCAAATCCACGACCGCGCGTCTCGTCGCCGAGCGCCTCAAGCTCCCGTACCTCGACACCGGCGCGATGTACCGCGCCGTGACCCTCTCCGCGATCGAGAAAAAGGTCCCGCTGACCGACGAAAAAAAGCTCGCCTCGATCGCAGCGCGTATCCCGCTCAAGTTCGGCACGCTCAAAGAGGGGAAACAAAAAGTTTGGGTCGGCCGCCGCGAGATCACCAAGGCCATCCGCACACCCGAGCTCACCGCTCAGGTCCATCACGCCGCATCGAGCAAGCTCGTCCGCGAGGAACTCGTCAACCTCCAGCGCCGCATGGGCAAGAAAGGCGGGGGAGTCATCGAAGGTCGTGACATCGGCACCGTGGTGTTCCCAGAAACTCCTTACAAGTTCTATTTGGACGCCGACGTCCGGCTCCGTGCCCGCCGCCGTTTCAACGAGCTCAAAGCGGCTGGGGTCAAGGCTACCTACGCCAAAATATTAAAAGACCAAAAAGAAAGAGACTATCGGGATTCCCACCGCAAGGTCGCCCCGCTCAAGCCGGCCAAGGTTGCCGTCCTCATCGACACCACCGGATTGACAATCCCTCAGACGGCTGATATCATCCAAGCCTTGATTTTAAAGATCCAACCCCGCCATTCGGGCGGCCGCAAGCGCGCCTAGAGGGTCTTTTGTTCTATCGCATCTGTCAGTTTTTGCTTTACTGCATCTTTAAGGTTTGGAACCGATTCGAGCTGCATGGTTCCGAGCTCATACCCGGCAAATCCACCGGTTTTATTCTGGCGGCCAATCACGTCAGCTACTTGGATCCGCCCGTTTTGGGCGGCCGCATCCGCCGCCGGCTCGGCTTCATGGCCAAAGAGCGGCTTTTTAAACTCCCGGTCCTGGGCCGGATGATCGTCTGGCTCGGAGCGCTCCCGATCGCGGGGGACAGCGACTTTAAAAGCATGCGGACCGTGATCCGGGCCCTTAAAGAAAAGAAGGCCGTCGTCATTTTTCCGGAAGGCACCCGCGGTGCCGGAGAACATTTTTTGGAAGCTCAGCCCGGCGTGGCGTTTCTGGCCCACGCGGCGGGAGTTCCGATCGTGCCCTGCTACATCGAGGGCACGGCCAAAGCTTGGCCGAGAGGCCAAAAGGCGTTTAGACCCGCCAAGATCAAGGTCTTTGTAGGGGAACCGATCCCCGTCACGAACGATGCCGCCGAAGATAAGGTCGCTTTTTATCAGAAGACGGCGAATCTCGTGATGGAACGGATCCTCGAACTCAAAACACAGTCACAAAAAGCATAACCAAGGACACCTGTAACAACATGTTGCGCGAACAAACGATCCAACGCTTCGAGGACCAGAACGACGAGCCCGCCCTTTTCGAGATCAACTACGACCAGACATTCCACAATTTTAAGCAGGGCGAGGTCGTCAAAGGCCATGTTCTCCGCGTGAGCGACACGGAAGTGCTCGTGGACATCGGCTACAAGTCCGAAGGCGTGATCCCGCGGCATGAGTTCAAGATCGGCACAGTCCTCAAGGTCGGCGACGAGGTCGACGTCTACATCGACGAGATGGAAGACGAGAAGGGCCGCTGCATCCTGTCGCGCCGCAAGGCCGAGCGCAGCCGCGGCTGGGATGACGTGATCGCCAAGTATAAGGAAGGGGACATCGCCCCCGCCCGTCCCGTCCGCAAGGTCAAGGGCGGCCTCATGGTGGACGTCGAAGGCGTGGAAGCGTTCCTTCCCGCGTCGCTGGCCTTCATCAAGGGCTTCGGCAACCTGAACGCTTTGGTCGAACAGGCCTTCGACATCAAGATCATCAAGATCAACCCCGAGCGCCGCAACATCATCGTTTCGCGCAAGGACGTCCTGGAAGCCGAAAAAGCCCAGAGCAAGGAAAAGATCCTCGCTGAGCTCGAGGTCGGCACTGTGCGTCCCGGCGTCGTCAAGAACATCACCGACTTCGGCGCGTTCGTGAACCTGGGCGGCATCGACGGCCTGCTCCACATCACCGACATGAGCTGGGGCCGTATCAACCATCCGTCCGAGATCGTCAAGATCGGCGACAAGATCGACGTCAAGATCCTGCACTTCGACAAGGTGACCCACAAGGTCTCGCTGGGTCTGAAGCAGCTCCAGTCCAATCCCTGGGATGACGTGGACAACCGCTTCCCCGTCGGCACCCGCGTCAAGGGACGCGTCGTGAACATCGTTCCTTACGGTGTCTTCGTCGAGATCGACAAGGGCATCGAAGGCCTTGTGCACGTCTCCGAGATCTCCTGGTCCAAGCGCGTCACGAACCCGGCTGAGATCTTCAAGCCCGGCGACGAAGCGGACGTCATGGTCCTCGCCGTCGACAAGGTGAACCAGAAGATCTCCCTTGGCATCCGCCAGACCGCGGACAACCCCTGGGTCGGCATCGAAGAGCGTTATTCCGTCGGCACCCGGATCAAGGGCACCGTCTGGAACCTGACCGACTTCGGCGCGTTCGTCCAGGTCGAGCCCGGCATCGACGGCCTCATCCACATCTCCGACATGTCCTGGACCAAGAAGGTCTCGCATCCCAAGGAGCTCTTGAAGAAGGGCCAGGAGATCGAGGCGGTGGTCCTGTCGGTCGATCAGATCAAGCGGAAGCTCTCGCTGGGCCTCAAGCAGCTGGAAGAGGATCCGTGGATCAAGATCGCCGAGCGTTACCCGTCCGGTTCCGTCGTCGAGGGCGTCGTCTCCAAGACCGCGACCTTTGGCGTGTTCGTGGAAGTCGAGAAGGACATCGAAGGCCTTCTTCACATCTCCGAAATGAGCCAGGACCAGGCGACGAACCTCGAGACCAGCTTCCCGGCGGGCAAAAAGCTCGACGTGAAGATCCTCAAGGTGGACTCCGCCGCTCACAAGATCGCGCTCAGCCTCAAGGGCGTCTAAGGATCATCCCAAAAAGCCCGGATCGCCTCGTTTTAAACGAAGCGATTCGGGCTTTTTTATTCAAATCCGGTTATCATATCCCCATGTCAGCCACCGTTTCCGACGCATCGGTCCAGAAGGCAAAAGAACAGGTCGAATTCCTGTGCCGGAATGTGACCGAGGTCCTGTCGAAGCCTGAGCTCATCGGAAAGATCGGCCGCTCGGTCGAGCTCGGCAAGCCGCTCAAGGTCAAAGCCGGCTTTGACCCTTCCAGTCCCGATATCCATTTCGGCCACACCGTCCTCCTCAGCAAGCTCAGGGAATTTCAGGACCTCGGCCATGAGGTCATTTTCATTATCGGCGACGCCACCGCCCGTGTCGGCGACCCGTCCGGCCGGACCCAGACCCGCCCGGTCCTGAGCGACGCCGACATCCAGAAGAACGCACGCACCTACCAGGAGCAGGCTTTCAAGGTGCTCGACCCCGCCAAGACCCGGACCGTCTACAACAACGAGTGGTTCGGCGGGATGAAGTTCCACGACATGATGGGGCTGGCCTCGCGCATCACGGTCAGCCAGATCCTTCAACGCGATGATTTTTCGAAGCGCATGTCCTCGAACGCGCCGATCAGCCTGCTCGAGCTTTTTTATCCTCTGATGCAGGCCTTCGATTCGGTCCAGCTCAAGTCCGACATCGAGCTCGGCGGGACCGACCAGAAGTTCAACCTTTTGCTCGGCCGCGAGCTCCAAAAAGAATTCGGCCAGGAGCCCCAGGTCGTCATCACGATGCCGCTCCTCGTGGGTCTCGAC
>CAZHID010000073.1:6974-8823 GCA_964532445.1 uncultured Planctomycetia bacterium
GTCCAAGAGCCTCGGCAACCACATCGGCGTCTCCGAGGAGCCCAAGTCCATGTTCGGCAAGTGCATGTCGATCTCGGACGAGCTCATGGTCCAGTATTACAACCTGCTGACCGCGACGCGCGGCGCTGACATCCAGAAGCGCGTCCAGTCGGGGGAGCTCCACCCCAAGATCGCCAAGGAGGAGCTGGCCGAACAGCTCACGGCGCGCTTCTGCGGAGCCGCCTCGGCCGCCGCCGCGCGGAGCGAATTCAACCAGGTTTTTTCCAACCGTCAGAACCCGACCGACATGCCCCATACTGAGCTTCCAGCCGGCCGCCACCCGATCGTCAAGGTCGTAACGGCTGCCGGCCTGGCCGCGAGCGGCGGCGCCGCGCCGCGCCCGGGGGGACAGGGCGCGGGGGGGGGGGCCGGGCCCGCGGTGCTCAAAGTAGGCAAAAAGGGATTCGCGTCCGTCTCCTCCGGGGCCTCCGCCAAGCCATGAGCGAACCGCGGGCATCGGTCTTCACGGCCGCGTCCGACTTCCTTCGCGAACGCCTTCATCTGATGAAGGTCCTTATTCTCGCGCTGCTCACTGCCGGCAGTATCGGCGCGTACTTCGCCGGCACTTTCGATGCCGCGGACAAGGGCTTCTGGGACTTCTGCTTCCGTCAGCGCCCTCCGCAATACACTTCCCCCAAGATCGTGATCGTCGAGATCAATGAGGAGACCATCCAGTCAGTCGGCCGCTGGCCGTGGGACCGGGAGTGGCACGCCACCCTGATCCAGGCGCTCAAGGAGTTCGGCGCGCGCTCGGTCGCGTTGGACATGCTTTTTTCCGAAACGGCCAATCCGCGGACGGACGACCTTCTCGCCAAGGTGGTCCAGAAGTCCAAGATCACTTTTCTCCCCATCGCTTTCGAAAAGGTCGAAGGCCGCGAAGCCTCCGGCGTGATGCGATCGCTGCCCGCCATTGCCCAGGGCGCGGCAGGGGAGGGGCACACCCAGGTCACCCCGGACCGGGACGGGATCCTGCGAGAGGTCAATGCTTACCTGGAAGACCGCGGCGTCCGGAGTTGGCATTTGGGGATCCTGCTGGCCCTGAACTCTTGGGGGCTATCGCCGACGGATGTGCAAGTATCGGCTGACCGCCTCCAGATACCGATCCCAGGCAATCCCATGCTTCAGGTCCCGCTCGATCACAAGGGCCGGATCAAGATCAACTGGCCCGCCCGCTGGAGCGAATCCTTCCGACACGTGTCCTACGTGGATGTCATCCACTCCTACAGCGCTCAACTCAAGGGCGAAAAACCCAAGCTCAACCCCGAGATATTCAAGGACGCCGTCTGTCTCGTGGGCGTCACTGCCGCCGGCCTCTTCGATATCTACGCGACGCCGCTGGAGCCCTCCTATCCGACAGTGGGCATCACAGCGTCAGTCCTCAACTCTTTTCTCGAGCGCTCGCTCATCCGGCCCGTTTCACGCATGACCCATGTTTCGATCATGCTGCTCCTGGCGATATTTCTCCTGGTCATCATGATGCGCGCCAAGTACCTCCAATCACTTTTCCTCATCGCGGCGCTGGGCTTGGGGCACGTTGCTCTGGTCTTCGTACTGTTTACACGGATGGGCATCGCTCTGAGCGTCGTGTACCCGATCCTGCTGATCCTCTCCGGATACGCGGCGCTCGCCGGGTATCACCAGATCATGATCACAGTGGAGAAGAACCGCCTTCTCAAGCTCGCGACCACCGATCCGCTCACAAGTCTGTTCAACATCGGTCACTTCAAACGACTTTTGCAAGCCGAGCTCCAGAGCACGCGGCTGCGCGCCAAGAAGGACATCTGTCTGGTCATGGCGGACGGCGACCATT
>CAZHID010000074.1:0-2671 GCA_964532445.1 uncultured Planctomycetia bacterium
ACTGCAGCGCAAGGCCGGGTTGTAAACCGGGGTGAACTGGCGCTTCTGTCGGGGTATAAATAAAATAATAAAACAAACACACGACGCCGGTATCCCGGCGACAGTAAGCGGACATTATACCGTCCGAAAAATCAGTGTCAAGCGTTAAAAGTCAATAAAAATCAAGCTGGCCAGCGCCAGAAAGCCGCGGCGGCCAGGGCGGCGGCGGCGTGCAGCCAGCTGATCGGCCGGGTCCACTTGGGGATCTCGGGGCCTTTACGGCCCTCCTGCCCTGCCCGCTCTGACGCGGCGGCACGGATGTGCAGGAGCCGGCGGAACGCGGTGATGTGCGAAGCGACGGCCAGGAGCAGGACCGGGACGGCGGGGTTCAAGAGCACCAGCCCCGCGACCAGCAGGACCCAGCGTTCTCCCCGCTCCCAAAAACCCACGCGGCATTCATAGCCCAAGCCTTCGGCCCGCGCACGCACGTAGCTGATCTCGAACGAGCCGGCCATCGCGCTGAAGGCCGCGATGAGCACGGCGTGATCGCCGCGTACCGCGAAGAAGAACCCGATGCCGGCGATGAGAAAGGCGTCGCTATATCGGTCCAGCGAGGAATCCCAGAGCGCGCCGAATTTGCTGCGCGCGGGGTCGAGCCGAGCGATCTTGCCGTCGAGGAGGTCGCACACGCCGCTCGCGATCGCCGCGGCCGCGGCCGAGAACCAAAGGCCGTGCGCCGCCAAAAGCCCCGCCGCGGCGCTCAGCAAAAAACCCGCCAGCGTCACGCCGTTGGCGCGGACGCCCCACCCCGCTAAAATTCGTGCTGTTGTTTGAAGCATGTTCCGATCGATGGCGGTGTTATGGAGCGGGAGATGGGAATCGAACCCACGTGTGCAGCTTGGAAGGCTGCCGTTCTACCATTGAACTACTCCCGCGTGAGAAATGGTGGGCAGGGAAGGATTCGAACCTTCGAAGGCGTGAGCCGACAGATTTACAGTCTGTTGTGTTTGACCACTTCACTACCTACCCATAAAACTTGTCAAAAAACCACGAGCTGGAGGTCGGATTTGAACCGACGACCGGCGGTTTACAAAACCGCTGCTCTACCACTGAGCTACTCCAGCAAGCGCGTCGGCCGTCCGGGAGCTGACGGCCGTCAGAGTTTTTTCAGTCCGGAACGTTTCTCGAGATCGCGCCAGACTTCGGGGAGCGCCTTGAGAACATCGGACGGCGCGAGGGCCGTCTCGCCCGTCTTCCGGACCGCGAGGTCCGCCGCCCTTCCGTGGGCGTGGACGCCGATCCGCGCGGCGTCGAACGCGCTGAAGCCCTGAGCGGCCAGCGCCGTGATGATCCCCGTCAGGACATCCCCGCTGCCGCCTTTGGCCAGTCCGGGGTTCCCGGTCGTGTTTTGAAAAAACTTTTCTCCGGAAGCAGCGACCTTTGTCCTCGGTCCCTTCCAAACGAGCACACAAAGATACTGATTAGCGATCATTTTTGCAACCGGCCCGCGCAGAGCGGGACGCACGCGGACCCGGGCCGCGCCAAAAAGGCGCGCCAATTCGCCTTCGTGCGGCGTCAGAATGACCGGGGCGCGGGCCATACGAAGACGGTCAGCGTCCCCTTCCAGCGCCCACAGCGCGTCCGCGTCCAGCACCAGCGGCACGCGGGCGGAACGGATCAGCCCCCGGACCAGGCGACGGGTCGCGGCGGTCCGGCCGAGCCCCGGCCCGCCCCCGACCGCTGTGGCCGACGCGAGAACGCGGCGCTGGATCCCCGGCACAGAGGATGAAGGCAGTCCCCCGTCCGCGGCGGAGGGGCAAGTGTACGACATGACTTCAGGAATGGACCGTCCCATGACACGATAGGCTTCGCGCGTCGTGACCCAAGTGGTCTTCCCCGCGCCGCTCCTCATCGCCGCTTCGGCCGCGAGCCGACCGGCGCCGGGCATGCCGGACGATCCCGCGATGATCCACGCGTGTCCGAAATTTCCTTTATGAACGCCGCGGGACCGCCGGAGGGAATGTTTCATGCGCCGCTATCGGGCGGCCAGGCCCGCGGAAGCCGAGGCCACGTGCGAGATGCTGACCCGTGTGTTGGAAGCGAAAAGAGTGAGAGAGCGTTCGGAAGTGCGTAGATGCGGCTGGCCCGAAGGGCGCTTGGCAATTTTAAAAGTGCGCTTGTTCAGAGCGGGGTCGAGCTCTCCCCGCATCCATCCTACGCAGATCGAGGCCTCCAGACAACGCTCTCGGGCCGACAGGGATTGGAGCGCGCGGGAACGCTTCCCTGGACCCGGAGACCCGCTGAGACAGAGGGCCGTGATCACGCGACCCGAGGCGAGTGGCGTCGTACCAGCGCGCGCATTTTTTTAACGGCGGCGGGCAGGCCCAAGAAGAAGGATTCTGCGATGATGGAAAAACCGATATTGAACTCGTCGATGCCCGGGATCGCGGCGATGAGCGGCGTGTTCCGATAATCCAATCCGTGACCAACATGGGCCTTGATGCCCAGGCGGCGGGCGTGGAGGACCGCGCGGCGGATCCTCAGGGCTTCGCGGCGGAGCGCGGCCGACGTTCGGGCTTCGGCGTAGGTCCCGGTGTGGATCTCGACCGCGTGCGCGCCGCAAGCCAGCGCCGCGTCGATGTGGGCCGGGACGGGGTCCACGAAATAAGAGACCTCGATGCCGCGGGCGCGG
>CAZHID010000074.1:2681-8743 GCA_964532445.1 uncultured Planctomycetia bacterium
TGTCCAAGCCCGACTCGGTCGTCCGCTCCTTGCGGCGCTCGGGCACGAGCGTCACCGTGTCCGGCTTCGCGTCGAGGGCCGTGCGGAGGACGCTCGGGTGAATGGCCATTTCGAGATTGAATTTGATCTTGAGCGCGGAATTAAGGCGGTGGACGTCCTCGTCCTGGATGTGACGGCGGTCCTCGCGCAGATGAGCGACGATCGAGTCCGCCCCCGAACGCTCACACACGAGTGCCGCCCTCACGGGGTCCGGGAAGGTCCCGCGACGCGCCTGGCGGACCGTGGCGATGTGATCGACATTGACGCCGAGCTTCATCAGGACCTTAACGGGCTTCTTCGAGCTTTTCGATGGGGATGGTCACGTCCACGAACAGGGGCTCGCCGCCCAGATGGACGCCCGCGACGGACTCGAGCGGGATCGATTTGATGATCTTATGGGTGGACTGACCGACGTCGATGATGGCGGTCTCGGCGACGGAGGCCTCTTCCAGGAGCGCTTCGGGACCGATCACCGTGATGCGGGCCGGGTCCACCGTGATCCGTTGATCGATGATCCGATAACCTTCCGGCGCGTTGGAGGCGACGCGGACGTGCACAGGGACCGTCTTGGCGGTCAGCTTGATGAGCTTATAGGAAGCGTCCTGCGGCTCGGCGCTTTTTTGGATCATCTGGTTCAAATAGGTGTAGGTGATGGCCGCCAAAGCGAGCGCGATCAGCAGGTATTTCCAATCGGCGCCGGAGGGTTGTTTCATGACGATTTTTCCTTCTTGGAGCCGCGGAGAGCGAACCAGCCGAAGCGCTTTTTCACCGCGCGTTCGGGACGGTACAGGCGCATGAGCCGCGTCCTCAGTTCTTCGGCCGTCACTTCCCTGGTGAGCTCGCCTTTTTCGGCGACCGAGATGACGCCGGTCTCTTCCGAGACGACGACCACGACCGCGTCCGTCTCCTCGGTCAGTCCGAGCGCGGCGCGGTGCCGCGTGCCGAGCGTCTTGGAGATCTGCTGATTCTGGCTCAAGGGAAAGAGACAGCCCGCCGACTCGATGCGGCTGCCGCGCAGGATCACGCCGCCGTCGTGCAGCGGGGTCTGCGGCATGAAGATCGTGGAGAGGAGCTCGAAGCTCACGACCGCGTCCACGGCGACGCCGCTTTCGGCGTAGGCCTTGAGGCCCATCTCGCGCTCGACGGCGACCAGCGCGCCGATCCGGCGCTTGGAAAGCCCCGCGGCGGCCTGGACGATCTCGTCGACGAGCTTTTCTTCCTTAAGGAAGATCTTGAACATGCGGGATTGGCCCATGCGGGTGAGGCCGCGGCGGAGCTCGTTCTGGAAGACGACGAGGAACGCGATGACCGAGATCGGGAGGATCCGGTCCATGAGGCGCGCGATGGTCTGGAGCTCGAGGAACTGGACCACCATGAAGAAAATGAACAGGACGAAGAGCCCCTTGAGGACCTGCAGCGCGCCGGTGCTGCGCAGGAAGATCAGCAGCTGGTAGTAGGCATACCAGAACAGCGCTGTTTCGGCGCACGGCTTCCAATATTCCTGGGCGATGGAAAGGAGTTCGGCGTTCAAGGGGTCACCTGTTTCGGGTTCGTTGAAAAACCTGGATCACTTGGACGGCTTCTATAATATCATGCGCGCGAAGGATGCGCGCGCCGCCTTCGAGCGCCGCCAGATGCGCCGCCGCCATCGGCGCGGCGATCCGCTCGATCGGAACGCCAAAGGTGCGCGTCAGGAACGACTTCCGCGAGAGCCCGACCAGCACCGGACACTCCAACTCCCGCCCGATCCGCGGGAGAGCCTTCAGAAGCTCCCAATTCCCCTCTATGCTCTTGCCAAAACCGATCCCCGGATCGACCGCGATGTCCCCCGGCCGGACGCCGGCGGTCAAGGCGCGGCCGCGGGCCTGCTTCAGACATTCAATGACCTCGCTGACCAGGTCCGCGTAGTCCGTGTCCTTCTGCATCTCGCCGGGTTCCCCCCGGGAATGCATGAGGACCACCGAGGAGGAGCGCTCGGCGATCTGGGAGGGGATACGTTCATCCGCGCGCATCGCGCGCACGTCGTTGATGACGCGGACACCGAGGTCGAGCATCGCGCGCATCACTTCGAACTTGGAGGTGTCGACGGAAATGGGGATGTTCAGCTCACGGACAAGCAGGGTCACGACCGGAACAAGACGCGCGAGCTCCTCCTCCCCGCTCACCGGCGCGGCGCCGGGCCGCGTGGACTCAGCGCCCACGTCGATCACGGAAGCGCCTTCGCGCTGCATTTGGAGCGCGCGGTCAAGGGCGGCCTTCGGGTCCAGGAATCGCCCGCCGTCACTGAAAGAATCGGGGGTCACGTTCAATATCCCCATCACCCGCGGCGTGTCGTCGCGAAGGAGGTCGGAAAAGAACGGGGTCATCGGGATCAGGCGGTGGTCGGGGCCGGAGGCGGCGTCGGAGCGGAAGGGGCCGGATCGGAGCCGGTCTCGGGCGTCGTCGGAAGGCCCAGAAGCTCGCGCACCTGCACGGCTTCGAGGGTTTCTTTTTCCATGAGCTCACGCGCGAGCAGTTCGAGCTGGTCGCGGTGGCGGGTCAGGATGTCCTTGGACTTCTTGTAAGCGGTGTCGACGAGCTTTTTCACTTCGTCGTCGATGGTGCGGGCGGTCTCTTCGGAATAGTTGCGGTCGCCGCCGAAGTCGCGGCCGAGGAAGACCATCGACTGGTCCTTGCCCCAGGCGACGTTACCGAGCTTTTCGCTCATCCCGTACTGGCAGATCATGCTGCGGACGATCTGAGTGACGTGCTGGAGGTCGTTCTGTGCGCCGGTCGTCACGTCCTCAAAGATGATCTCTTCCGCCGCGCGGCCGCCGAGGGCGACCGGGAGTTCGTTCAAAAAGTCCGCCTTGAAGCGGTAGCTCGAGCGGTCCTCGTCGGGCAGGAACATCGTGTAGCCGCCGGCCATCCCGCGCGGGATGATCGTGACCTTGTGGAACGGATCGGAACCGGGCGTGTGCAGCGAAACGAGCGTGTGGCCCGACTCGTGGTACGCGGCGATCTTCTTTTCCTTGTCGGAGATCTTGCGGCTTTTGCGCTGGGGGCCGGCCATCACGCGCTCGATCGACTCCTGAAGCTCGCTCATGCCGACCGTCTCCTTGTTGAAGCGCGCCGCGAGGAGCGCGGCTTCGTTCACGAGGTTGGCGAGGTCGGCGCCTGAAAAATTGGTGGTCTGCTTGGCGATCGCGGTCAGGTTCACCGCGGGGTCGAGCTTGACGCGCGACGCGTGCACCTTGAGGATCGCTTCGCGGCCGGTGAGGTCGGGACGCGGGACGACGATGTGCCGGTCGAAACGGCCCGGGCGCAGGAGCGCCGGATCGAGGACGTCCGGACGGTTCGTCGCCGCGATCAGGATCACGGCCTCGTTGGACCCGAAGCCGTCCATTTCGACGAGGAGGGCGTTGAGCGTCTGCTCGCGCTCATCGTGACCGCCTCCGACACCGGCGAAACGCTGGCGGCCGACGGCGTCGATCTCGTCGATGAAAATGATCGCGCCCTTACCGCCGGCCTTCGATGCCTTGGACGCCTGATCAAAAAGGTCGCGGACGCGGGACGCGCCGACGCCGACGAACATCTCGACGAAATCCGAACCAGAAATGCTGAAGAACGGCACGCCCGCCTCACCGGCGATCGCCTTGGCGAGCAGGGTCTTGCCGGTGCCCGGAGGGCCGATGAGCAGGACGCCTTTGGGGATCTTGCCGCCGAGCTTCTGGAAACGTTTGGGGTCGCGCAGGTATTCGACGACTTCCTGGAGCTCTTCCTTGGCTTCGTCGACGCCCGCGACGTCCTTGAAGGAGGTTTTTTGGGAGCTCAAGTTCTTCTTGGTGCGGCTCTTGCCGAACGCCATGATGCGCCCGCCTCCGCCGCCGCCCCGGTAGATCAGAAGCCAGAAGAGACCGACGAACAGGATCGGACCGAGGATGGTGTAGAAGAACTGGATGAGCAGCGTCCGTTCCGCCTGGATCTCGTAGCGGTCGGCCTTCCTCTTAAGAAGGTACTCCAGCTCCTGGTCCTGATCGGGAACGGTCACCTGATAGGTCGTGCCGTCGGCGAACGTGCCGCGGATCTGGTTCATCGTGCGGACCGCGGTCGCGACGCGGCCGGGGCCTTCGCCGGAATTCAGCGCGGCGAAGAACTCGCCGTAGGAAAGGACTTTGACGTCGGGAGAAAAACCGCCGGAGCCGAGCCGGATCGCGTAGAACACCGCGAGGAAAACGAGCACGAGCACGAAGAACGGTCCGAGCCCCCCTTCTTTTTTAGGGGGACCGCCGGGCTTCTTGGGATCTTGTTTGAGGGTCGGCTGATCTTCGGTCGGCATAAGAGCGGTTATTTTAACACAGAGAAGGCCGGATCAGGGAAAGAGGCCTAAGCGGAAAAAACCGCAGTAAACCGTGATCCACGCGACCGCCAACAGGTTCAACCACACCCCCGCCCGGATCATGTCGCTCACCTTGATCCTGCCGCTCGCGAAGACGATCGCGTTCGGAGGCGTGCCCGCCGGCATCATGAAAGCGAGCGAGGAGGCGAACGCCGCAGGGATCAGCAGCAGGTAGGGATGGACTTCGAGGGCGGGAGCTGCCGCGCCGAGGAGCGGCATCAGGATCGAGGCCTGCGCGGTGTTGGACATCACTTCCGAAATGAAGGTCGCGGTCAGCGACACCGCGGCCGTGATCCATGGCAGAGGCAGATCCTTGAGGGAAAGCGCGGCTTGACCCGCGTAACCGGCAAAGCCGGATGCCCGGACGCATTCGGCCAGGGCAAAACCGCCGCCGAACAGCAGCAGCACGTCCCAGGGGATCTTCCGGATCCAGGAAGCGTCCAGCAAAGGATCGGCCCTCTTCTCTGCGTTTCCCCCTGCGGGCAAAATAAAAAGCACGGTCGCGCCCAGGATCGCGACACCCGCGTCCCCCATCCGGCCCAATCCCGCCCAATCGCCCCAGCCTGGGATCCGCGCGAAGCCAAGGTCAAGGTCCGAGCGGAATATCCAGCCCGCGGCGACCGCCAGGAAAACCATGCCGGTGCGCTTTTCAGCGCTGCTCATCGGCCCCAGATCTTTCCCTTCGTTCTTGAGCCAATCCGCGCTGACGATCCGTTTGGGCAGCCCGCGGCCCGCCACCGCCAGCCTCAAGAAGAGCCAGGTGAGCGCCAAAAAAACGGCCGCGAACGGCAGCGCGATCATCAGATAGCGGACGAAGTTCAGCTCGGGCAGTTCCGGGAACAGGATCCTAAGCTGGCTGGCGAGGATCAAATTGGGAGGAGAGCCCACAAGCGTACCGACCCCGCCGATGCTTGCCGCGTAAGCGGTCCCCAGCAGCAGCGCGGCCGACCAGCGGCGGACCGCGGCGGGATCGTTCCCCGGACAGGCTTCCGCGGCCGAGATGACCGCGAGCGCGACCGGGAGCATCATGAGCGTGACCGCGGTGTTGGAAACCCACATGGATACGGCGGCGGTCGCCAGCATGACGCCGGCCAAGAGCCGGCCCGGACCCGCCCCGATGAGCGAGATCACGCGGACCGCGACTCGCCGGTGGAGACCATATTTTTCCAAGGAAAGGGCGAGACAGAAGCCGCCCAGGAACAGGAAGATGTTCGGATCACCGTAAGCGTGCGCGACGGTAGAAAGATCGAGGATACCGAAGCAGGGCGCGAGCACGATCGGCAGAAGCGCGACGACGCCGAATGGGAGGGCTTCCGTCGCCCACCAAACCGCCATCAGAAGGACCATTGCCAGCGTCCCAGCGGCCGGAACGCTCAGACCCGTCCAGAGCGGCAAGCAAGCCGCGGCCGTGCCAAGGACCGCCCCGCCCCACAGCCCTACCCTTTGCCTCATAACCCTCCAGTCAGATCGGTCTCTTGATAAATTTTCTGAATAACGGCGGCAGATGCTAGGCGCGACGGCGCGCCGTGGACTCTACGCGTCCACAAGCGCCCGAGCAACAACGCAGATGCCGCCGTTATTCAGAAAATTTGAGCCCGAGTGGGATCGAACCACCGACCTAGAGTTTAGGAAACTCTCGCTCTAT
>CAZHID010000075.1:0-5777 GCA_964532445.1 uncultured Planctomycetia bacterium
ATCCGCGAAACCAAGACGCTCTCCGACGAGACCTCCGCCAAGCTCGACGAGCTGACCGACCGGCTGGAGACGATCCTCGCCGAGAAACACCGCGTGGTCATCTTCAGCCAGTTCACGTCCTTCCTGGCGCTCGTCAAGAAGCGCCTCGACAAACAAAAATGGAAATACGCCTACCTCGACGGCGCGACCACCGACCGCAAGGAAGTGCTCGACCGCTTCCGCCAGGACGCGGATATCCCCATCTTCCTCATCAGCCTCAAGGCTGGCGGTGTCGGGCTCAATCTCACGGCGGCGGATTACTGCATTCTGCTCGACCCCTGGTGGAACCCCGCCGTCGAGTCCCAGGCGGTCGACCGGACGCACCGCATCGGCCAGACGCGCCACGTCATGGTGTACCGTCTCATCGTCCGGGGGACGATCGAGGAAAAGGTCGTCCAGCTTCAAGGGAAGAAGCGGCAGCTGTTCCGCAATGTCCTGGACCAGGGGGATATTTTTTCGAACCTGGTCACTGAAGCGGATATCCGCAAGATCTTCGATTAGCGGCCAAGCCCGCCACTTGGGGGATGACCCCGGTTTTGGCACTCAAAAATCTTGAGTGCCAGCTTGACAACCAATTTCCGCATGATAAACTACCTCTAGCACTCGATAGGTAAGAGTGCTAAACAGCTTTTTCACTATGAGGGTTACGAGCCAATATGTATCAGGATGACCGTTTAGAAGGCGTGTTCAAGTGCATCGTGGAAGCCTATATCCAGACCGCTGAGCCGGTGGGATCCAGGACCGTTTCGCGCATGTACCCGGGCGGTCTTTCGCCCGCGTCGATCCGGAACGTCATGGCCGACCTCGAGGAGATGGGCTACATCCAGCAGCCCCACACGTCCGCCGGCCGTATCCCGACCGCGCTCGGCTACCGTTATTACGTGGACCGCATGATCTCGCAGGAGGCCAAGCGCCCCGCGGACCTGCCGGAAGCCCACGAGACGCTGGCCCGCGCCCAGGACATCGAGGACGTCGCCGAGACCGCCTCGCACCTGCTCGCCGAGCTCACGCAGAACGCGGGACTGGCGTTCGTCCGCAACCTTTCGAGATTTTCGTATGTGACGGATGACGGCGAGCTTTCGACGCCCGCGTCGGACGCGCTGCACCGCTCCAGGACCGGCGATTACCACCGGCTTTACGTGGACGGCGCGCGCCACGTGTTCGGCCAGCCGGAATTCAGCGACACCCAGCGGGCCCAGGCGCTCCTGCGGGCGCTGGAGATCAAGCGGGCGCTCGTGGACTTCCTCGAAAAGGGGATCCACGACGACGCGACGCACGTCTACATCGGCGAGGAAGTCTCCTGCGAGGGCCTGCGCGAGGTCAGCATGATCGTGAAGCGCTACACCTTCCACGGCCGTCCTGTCGGATGCCTGGCGGTCATGGGCCCGATCCGGATGCATTACGGCCGCACGGTGGGCATCGTCTCGCGTCTGGCGGACGAGGTCAGCGAAGTTTTGGACGAGATCTAAGCAACCCTTTTTTAAGGAAAAAGCATCATGAGCGCAGAACCGCATGTCAAAAAAACACCGCATCCCGACGCCGAGAACGCGTCCGGCGAGGGCCGTGCCGCGTCCGAAACGGTCGCCGTCCCGCGCGCCGAGTGGGAGGCGCTCCAGAACAAGATCAAGGAAGCCGAGGATAAGCACCTTCTCGCCGCGGCCGACTTCGAGAACATGAAAAAGCGCCTTCAGAAACGTTCGGATGAGCTCGTCAAATACGCGATCGAGAAGCTCGTGACCGACGTCGTGCTCGTCGTCGATGACCTGGACCGCGCGATCGCCAGTCTCGACCGGGGCCACGACGCCAAGGACGTGATCAAGGGCCTCCACCTGGCGCAGACCACTTTTCACAAGATCCTGGAGCAGAACGGGGTCGAGGTGATTGATTGTGTGAACAAGCCTTTTGACGCGAACCTCCATGAGGCCGTCGCCGAAGTCGAGGACGCCTCGCGCGAGGATGAGCAGGTCATCGAGGAAATGCAAAAAGGTTACACGCTTCACGGCCGCCTGGTCCGGCCTAGCAAGGTCAGGATCTCCAGGAAGCCGTAGTTTTTTTGATCGATCTTTTGTTTTTGGTTTTCGCTAAGAATTACGTTCTTTAAATTACGGAGGGAATCGCAATGGCTACCAAGGGTAAAGTTATCGGCATCGATCTGGGAACGACCAATTCTTGCGTCGCGGTGATGGAAGGTTCGGATCCTGTCGTGATCGCGAACGCCGAGGGCGCGCGCACCACGCCGTCGATCGTGGCGTTCACGAAAAAAGGGGAGAAGCTCGTTGGTCAGGCCGCCAAGCGCCAGGCCGTCACGAACCCCGAGAACACCATCTACTCCATCAAGCGCTTCATGGGCCGCGCGCACCGCGAGGTCAATGAGGAAGAGAAGCTCGTCCCGTACAAGATCGTGGACGGTCCGCACAACGACGTCCGCGTCTCCGTCGGCGGCAAGCAGATGAGCCCGCCGGAAGTGTCCGCGCTCATCCTTCAGAAGATGAAGCAGACCGCCGAGGACTACCTCGGTTCGCCCGTCACGCAGGCCGTCATCACGGTCCCGGCGTATTTCAACGACACGCAGCGTCAGGCCACCAAGGACGCCGGCGCGATCGCCGGGCTGGAAGTCCTGCGCATCATCAACGAGCCGACCGCGGCGGCGCTCGCCTACGGTCTCGACAAGAAGAAGAACGAGAAGGTCTATGACCTCGGCGGCGGAACGTTCGACGTTTCGATCCTCGAGCTCGGCGACGGCGTCTTCGAGGTCCGCTCGACCAACGGTGACACCCACCTCGGCGGCGATAACTTCGACCAGCGCATCATCGACTGGCAGGTCACCGAGTTCAAGAAGGAACACGGGATCGACCTTTCCAAGGACCGGATGGCGCTTCAGCGTCTCAAGGAAGCCGCGGAAAAAGCCAAGATCGAACTTTCGAGCAACATGTCCACCGAGATCAACCTGCCGTTCGTCACGGCGGACGCGGAAGGGCCCAAGCATCTCACGATGACGCTCACGCGCGCCAAGCTCGAACAGCTGGTCGACGACCTCGTCCAGCGCACGCTCGACCCCTGCCGCCAGGCGCTGCAGGACGCGAAGCTCTCGATCTCCGACATCCATGAGGTGATCCTCGTCGGCGGTATGACCCGCATGCCCAAGATCCGGACGAAGTCGTCGCGATCGGCGCGGCGATCCAGGCGGGTGTGCTCACCGGCGACGTCAAGGACGTGCTCCTGCTCGACGTGACCCCGCTGTCGCTCGGCATCGAGACGCTCGGCGGCGTGTGCACCAAGATCATCGAGCGCAACACGACCATCCCGACCAAGAAGAGCCAGGTGTTCTCGACCGCCGCCGACAACCAGAGCGCGGTGACGATCCACGTGCTCCAGGGCGAGCGTGAGATGGCCGCCGGCAACCGTTCGCTCGGCAAGTTCAACCTCGAAGGCATCCCGGCCGCGCCGCGCGGCCTGCCGCAGATCGAGGTCGGCTTCGACATCGACGCCAACGGCATCGTCCACGTATCGGCCAAGGACAAGGCGACCGGCAAGGAGCAGAAGATCCGCATCGAAGCTTCGGGCGGTCTGTCCAAGGAAGAGATCGAGAAGATGACCAAGGACGCCGAAGCCCACGCCGCCGAGGACAAGAGCCGGCGCGAGCAGGTCGAGGCCAAGAACAATCTGGATTCGATGATCTACTCGACCCAGAAGACCCTGACCGAGCACAAGGACAAGCTCGATCCCGCCGAGGCGAAGAAGGTGGAAGAAGCCATCGCCGCGGCCAAGTTGGTCTTCGAGAAGGAAGAAGCCGCTGACAAGCTCACGGCCGCCTTCGAAGAGCTGACCAAGGCATCGCATAAGCTGGCCGAAGTGATGTACGCGAGCCAGACCGCGGGCGGCGCCCCCAAAGCCGGTGAGTCCGGCGCTGAGGGCGGAGCCGGAGCGGCGGGCGGCAAGGACGACGTGGTCGATGCCGAATTCAAAGTGGACGGGGACGACAAAAAATAACCGTTAGTAATTGAGCTGAACGGAACGATCTCACGAAGGAAAAACTCTTCGTGGGATCGTTTTGTTAGCGGAACGACACCAACCAAACCATGTCCAACCAAGACTTATACGCTTCGCTCGGTGTCGCCAAGACCGCGTCCGCGGAAGAGATCAAGAGCGCTTTTCGCAAGCACGCGCTCAAGTACCACCCGGACCGCAACCCCGGCGACAAGCAGGCCGAGGAAAAGTTCAAGGAACTGAGCCGCGCCTACGAGGCCCTTTCGGACCCCGAGAAGCGCGCCGCCTACGACCGCTATGGGCTCGACGGCCTGAACTCCGGCGCCGGGTTCCACGGCGCGGAGGGTGGTTTTTCGGACGTGTTCTCGGACATCTTCGAGGACTTCTTCGGCGGGAGCGGTGCCGGCCAGCGGCGCACCCAGCGCGCGGCGCGCGGTTCCGACCTCGGGGCCGAGGTCGAGCTCGAATTCATGGAAGCCGTCCGCGGATGTGAGAAAAAAGTCCCCGTCCGCCGCGAGGAAGTCTGCCGCACCTGCGCCGGTCAGGGCGCCGCGCCCGGCACCCAGAAAAAAGTCTGCAACACCTGCCGCGGATCGGGCGAGATCCTCGCGTCGAGCGGCTTCTTTTCGATCCGCCGGCCGTGCCATTCGTGCGCGGGACAGGGTTCCATCATCGAGAAGCCCTGCGGCTCCTGCCGCGGCTCGGGCCGCGAAGTGACCGAGCGCACCATCACCGTGAAGGTGCCCGCGGGCGTCGACACCGGGATGCGTCTGCGCGTCTCGGGTGAAGGCGAGGCGGGGCACAAAGGCGGAAGCCGCGGAGACCTCTACGTCGACATCCTGGTCGAAGCGCACGAGATCTTCAAGCGCAGCGGGTCCGACATCCTCTGTGAAGTGCCGATCAGCTTCGCGCAGGCCGCGCTCGGCGCCGACATCGAGGTGCCGACGTTGGACGGCCTGACGGTCCTCAAGGTGCCCGGTGGCACTCAGACGGGCAAGACCTTCCGCCTGAAGGGCAAGGGGATCGCCTCGGTGAAGGGTGAAGGGACGGGCGACGAGCACGTGCGCGTCGTCGTTGAGACGCCGACCAATCTGAACGCGAAGCAAAAAGAACTTTTGAACCAGTTCGCCGCCAGTTCCGGCGAAAAAGCCCATCCGATGTCGTATTCCTTCATGAAAAAGATGAAGGACCTGCTCAAAGTTTGATCCAAGTTTGACCTCAGATAAGGAGTAAAAGATGCCCAACTACGATTACCGCTGCCTGACTTGCGGCCACGAATACGAACTTTTCCAGTCCATGAGCGAAAAGCCCGCGACCAAATGCCCCAAGTGCGGCAAGAAGGTCCAGCGCCTGATCGGCGGCGGCTCGGGCGTTTCGTTCAAGGGCACGGGCTTTTACGAGACGGACTACAAGAAGTCGTCCGGATCGCCCGACTCCGGCTCCAAAGCTAAGAGCTGAAGCAAACCCGCCTGTTTTGATATAAAATACCCGCTTCCGACCGACCCACTTTTCACTTAAGGAGCCCACGTGCCGCAGATCCTGCCGTTTCTAGGTTACCGATACAATTCCGCCAAGATCAAAAAATTCGACGACGTCCTGAGCCCGCCCTACGACGTCATTTCCGCCAAGGAGCAGGAAGCGCTCTACGCGAAGAGCCCGTACAACTTCGTCCGCGTGGACCTCTCGAAGAAGGTCACCGGCCAGGACGCCTACCGCGCCACCGCGGCGACGATCCAGAGCTGGATCTCGGC
>CAZHID010000075.1:5816-8645 GCA_964532445.1 uncultured Planctomycetia bacterium
GTCTACGCGCAGGATTACAAGAACCTCGCCGGCAAGCGCGCTTCGCGCGTCGGCTTCATCTCGCTCATGAAGATCGACGAGACCAAGGTCAAGAAGCACGAGCACACGCTCGCCGGCCCCAAGGTCGACCGCACGGCGCTCATGGAAACGCTCAAAGCTCAGATGTCGCCGATCTTCGGCATGTTCCGCGACCCCAAGGGCACCGCGCACGCCGAGCTCAAGAAGATCGTGAAGACCCGCCCCGCGATCGACGTGATCGTGTCGGGCGTCCGGCACCGCTTCTACCCGATCGCCGACGAGAAGGTCATCGCGGCGATCTCCAAGGCGGTCGGACCGCAGAACATGTACATCGCCGACGGCCATCACCGCTTCGAGGTCGCCAGCGAGTACTACAAGCGCCACGCGAAGGACCGCGTCGGCGGCAAGGGTGTCGTTCTGACCTACCTCTGCGACGCGTTCCGCAACGACTTCACGATCTACCCGACGCACCGCATCCTCAAGGGTCTCCAAGGGGATTGGAAGGGGACGGTCGCCAAGGTCACGGCCAAGCATTTCAAGTCCGAGAAGGTCGGTTCGCTTTCCGCGCTCGTCGCCGCGATCGAGAAGAAGCCCAAGGGCGGTCTCACGATCGGTGTGATCTGCTGCGGCGAGTACGTCAAACTCACGCTCAAGGCCAAGACCCGCGACCTCGACGTCACGGTGCTCCAGAAGCTTCTGATCTCGAAGCTTCTCGGCGAGGAAGTGGCCAAGTCGGACAAGATCCGCTTCAGCCGCGACCCCAAGGAAGCCGACACGGCCGTGCGCAAGGAAGGCGCGGACCTCGCGTTCATCCTCCCGTACATGCCCGTCTCCGAAATGATGCGCGTCTCCGACCTCGGCATCAAACTCCCGCAGAAGTCGACGTACTTCTATCCCAAGCTCCTCTCGGGGCTCGTGGTCTACAAGTTCTGATGAGCGTACCCTTGAGCGTCCCATCCTGATGAGCATCCAAGTCCGCAGATCAGGCGAGCGGGGCTTCTTCGACCACGGTTGGCTCAAGACCCACCACTCGTTCTCGTTCGCGGATTACCGGGACCCCAAGTGGATGGGGTTCCGTTCGCTTCGCGTCATCAACGAGGACTGGGTCGCGCCGGGCGAGGGGTTTCCGACCCACAGCCATCGCGACATGGAGATCATCACGTACGTCCTCAAAGGAGTGCTCGCCCACAAGGACTCGATGGGCACCGCCTCCGAGATCAAGCCCGGCGAAGTTCAGCGCATGAGCGCGGGCACCGGCGTCACCCACAGCGAATTCAACCACATGAGCCTTGCTCCGGTGCACCTGCTCCAGATCTGGATCATGCCCGAGAAGCGCTCGCTCACGCCCGGCTATGAACAGAAGGCCTTCCCGATCGACGGCAAGCGCAACACGCTGCGCCTGATCGCGTCGCCCGACGGCAGCGGCGGGTCGGTCACGATCCATCAGGACGTCCGCCTCTACGACACGCGCCTGGACGCGGCGGGACAGTCCGTCGCCCACACGCTCAAGCCCGGCCGCGCCTGCTGGATCCAGATGATCTCGGGCTCGCTGCGCGCGGGCGGCGTGACGGCCGCCGCGGGCGACGGGCTTTACACCGAAACGGCCGGCGAGCTCAGGCTCGAGACGGCGGAGACGGCTGAATTCCTGCTTTTTGACCTGGCCTGACCCGGGGTGCCGGGCACGCCGGGAATGTGGCATAATGAGTCTCAACCACAGGAGGTTACATGCCCTATGACGCTAAGTTGGATGAAAAGCTTTTTTCCAAGTTCTACGAAGGCGAGAATGACCGCGTCGTCGTCAGCGTCTACTCCTACAACAAGGGCGTGAAAAAACTCCAGCTGTCCCGCGAAGGCTTAAGCGCTGAAGGTGAGACCCGTTTCGCCAAGCTCGGCCGCATGACCAAGGCCGAAGTGCTCGGCGTGCAGCCTCTGATCACCGAAGCGCTCGCGTTCCTCGAATAAGCCGTCTGCTGAAAAAGCCGCATCTGCTTCGTTGCTCCCAGCATGGCCGGTGACATTGATCGTCTGATCAGGTTCTCGGACAAAGCTCTTTTTCGTTACGGTGCCCTCGACCGCTCCTACCTTCATTACCTCCCGACAGGATATTCCAAGGACCGTTCATGGCCGCTGGTGCTCGTGCTGCACGGCGGCGGGGCCAACGGCGAGAATGCGATGCGGACGGCCGACATGGAGCCGCTCGCGGACCGCGAGGGGTTCATCCTGCTTTATCCCGACGGCACGGGCCGGCCGGGGGACCGCGTGTTCACCTGGAACGCCGGGCGCTGCTGCGCGTACGCGCTGGAGACGAACGCGGACGATTCGGGCTTCCTGGCGGCTTTGATCGACCATTTCATCGCCGAGTACGGGGCGGACCCGCGGCGCGTGTACGTGGCCGGGTTGTCCAACGGCGCGATGATGGCGCATCGGGTCGCGGCGGAGCATTCGGACCGGATCGCGGCGATCGCGCCGGTCGCGGGCGGGTTCAATGTGGACGGCCTGGCCGATCCCAAGCACCCGGTGTCGGTGATCGCTTTTCACGGCCTGCTCGACCGGCACGCGCCTTACGCGGGCGGGACGGGGGAGAAGTCGCTCTTTAAGCGGATCGACCGGCCAGTGCGCGAAGGAATGGAATTATGGGCCCGCTGGAACGGTTGTTTGGCCGACCCGGACCGGGAGGACCAGGCGGCCTGGACCCGCGAGTCTTGGGCCAACGGCCGCGGCGGCAGCGAAGTCGTACTGTACACACTCAAAGACCAGGCCCATGTCTGGCCCGGCGGCCGCCCCGGCCTGCGCTACGGCAACGCGGACGAT
>CAZHID010000076.1:0-5426 GCA_964532445.1 uncultured Planctomycetia bacterium
AGAAGACGAGCGACTTCAGGCGCTTCGTGGACCCTAAGCTCTCGCCGGAGGACAAGATCCGCCTTATCGCCCAAAAGATGTACGGCGCGAAGGATATCCTCCTCTCGGAGAAAGCCAAAAAAGACCTTGAGCTCGTCGCTCGTCTGGGTCTCAACCACTACCCGGTGAACATCGCCAAGAACCCGTTCTCCCTTTCGGATAACCCGGAAGACAAGGGCGCCCCCACCGATTGGAAGCTCCCGGTCCGCGGCGTGCGCATCTGCGCCGGCGCCCGGTACCTCGTGATCCTGACCGGCAAGCTCCTGCTCATGCCGGGCATGCCCGAATCGCCGCTCTTCGAAAAGATCGACGTCAACGACGATGGCTACATGACGATCGCCGATTTATCACATACACGGGGAATGCATCCTTGAATAAGTTATTTTCGGACCTCACCCTTAAAGACTATTCGGAGTTTTTAGGTTCCTCTGTACCCGCGCCTGGCGGCGGTTCCGCGGAGGCATACGTCGGCGTTCTGGGCACCTCTCTGGGCGAAATGGTCGCGAATCTCAACGCCAAAAAGTCGAAGAACCCCGATGCGGCACAATGCCGCGAGCGCGCGGCGCATCTCAAGAAGATCCGCGCCCGCTTCCTGGAGCTTGTGACCGAGGATGCCCGCGCGTTCGAAAAAGTCTCCGCGCTGTGGAAAACGCCCTCGCCTGAGCTCCAAAAAGCGCTCCGCGAAGCCGCGCTCGTCCCGATGGGTATCTGCGAAGCCGCCTACGAAGCGCTCACCGTCGCGTCGCGAGAAACCCCGTGGACTTCAAAGCATCTTCTGAGCGACCTGGCCGAATGCGGTCTTTTCCTGATCGCCGCGTTCAAGGGCGGGCGTTTCAACGTGGAGATCAACCTCCGCGAGATCCAGGACGCCGAATTCACCGCTTTCCACCGCGCGCGCCTGGATCGCCTGGCCCGCCAAGTCCTGCTCTACGGCAACCGCCTCGAGGAGACCTTCGCGCTCGATGGGGGCGGGAAGTCATGACCGCCCAGCTCCTTGACGGCCGCGAACTCGCCAAATCCTTGAGGGAAAAGTACCGTCAGGATGTCTCTGCCGCTTCGGCCGCCTCAGGCAAGCCAGTTGTCCTCCAGACCGTTCGCGTCGGCGATGCCGAGGACGCCAAGCTCTACGAGGACGCGATCGGCCGTTTGATGGAAAAAGTCGGTGTCCGGCACGAACGCGCTCATTTTTCATCCACCGCGGCTTCGGGACAGGTCCACGAAGCCCTAAAATCCTTCGTCGCCGACCCGGCTGTTACGGGCGTTCTCATCCTGAGTCCGACGCCCAAACATCTCCCTCACGCGGAACTCGTCGCCGCGCTCCCGCATCACAAGGATGCCGAAGGAACGCGTTTCGAAGCGACATCGCTCCGTACCTTCCCGCCGACCGCGTTGGCCTGCTTCGAGCTGGTGAACGCTGCCGGCCTGCCGATCGCCGGCAAACATGCCGTCGTCGTCGGTCGCAGCCGGATCGTCGGACGACCGGCCTTCGAGCTGCTCAATCAGGCTGACGCGACGGTCACGCTATGCCATTCCAAGACAGCCGATCTCCAGTCGCACATCGCGTCCGCGGACATCGTGGTCGCCGCGGTCGGACGCGCGGGACTGATCAAAGGCGCCTGGATCAAACCCGGCGCTATCGTGGTCGATGCCGGCGAGAACGTCGTTAACGGCGTCCCATGCGGCGATGTTGAATTCGAAACGGCCAAGCAACGCGCCGGATTCATCACACCGGTTCCGGGCGGCGTAGGGCCCATCACGTCGCTCATGCTGGTCCGCAACCTGATCACATTGGCCTCCGCGCCGCGGACGGCTTCGCGCGCCGCGGCATGAGCGCGGCGCCTTCCGCTTTTTTGCCTGCCGTTTTCGCGCGCGCTGTCCGGGCCTGCGGACGCGTTGAGCGCCCCTCAAGGATCGTGATGATCACCGCTTATGACGCGCCTTCCGCGCGCGTCGCGGACGCCGGGGGAGCCGACTGGCTGCTCGTCGGCGACAGCGCGGCGACGGTCATCCTCGGTCACGCCTCGACCCGCTTTGCCGATATCAGTCTCATGCGCCTCTGCACCGCGGCCGTCCGCCGCGCCGCGCCCAAAAAACCCGTGATCACCGACCTCCCGTATCCGTCCGTTCGGCGCTCCAATGACGCGCTGATCTCTGACGCCCGATCGCTGATCAAAGCCGGCGCTGACGCCGTCAAGATCGAATGGACCTCCAAGGCTGGCGCGCAGACCGCCGCCCTCGTCAACGCCGGCATCCCGGTAATGGGCCATGTCGGGCTGACACCTCAGGACCTGAAGCCGGGAGCGGCTTACAAGGTCCGCGGCGCGGAACCGGCCGCGGCCCGCCGCATTTTGGAAGCCGCGAGGACTTTCCAGTCGCTTGGAGCGTTCGCGGTGGTTTTTGAATGCGTGCCGGAAGCGCTCGCGCGGCGCGCGGCGGAAGAATTGAACATCCCGGTCATCGGGATCGGCGCAGGCCGGTTCACCGACGGCCAGGTGCTGGTTTTCCACGATCTCGTCGGTCTGACGCCGGATTTTGGCGCGCGCTTCGTGAAGCGCTTCGCTGATTCCTGGAAGGTCCAGACGGACGCCGTCCGCCGCTACTCGTCCGAGGTCCGCAAGAACACTTTTCCCTCGCGCAAGCACGCGTACGGGGACGGGAGCGGCAAATGACCGGCCGCGTCATCCGGATCGGCACGCGCGGCAGCGAGCTGGCCCTCACGCAGACCCGATGGGTCATGAAGCAGCTCGAGCGCAAGTTCCCCAAGATTACATTCGAGCTCGTGCTGATCAAGACGATGGGCGACAAGAACAAGTCGCTCACGGTCTTCGATAGCACCAAGGCCATCGGCATCTTCACCAAAGAACTCGAGAGACACCTCAAGAAAAAGACCATCGACCTCGCCGTACACAGTCTTAAGGACCTGCCGACCAAACTGCCCAAAGGCCTCGTCATCGCCGCGACGCCCCGGCGCGAAAGTCCGCGGGACGTGATCGTGTCGCGCCGCGGTTGGACGCTCGAACGGCTGCCGGAAGGCGCCACGG
Source organism: uncultured Planctomycetia bacterium (assembly GCA_964532445.1). Lineage (GTDB taxonomy): Bacteria > Omnitrophota > Gorgyraeia > 2-02-FULL-51-18 > JAGOUK01 > JAGOUK01. Next base: position 3,081 of record CAZHID010000076.1, read on the forward strand.
TGGGAACGGCGAGCATCCGCCGCGAACGCCAGCTGGCCATCTATCGGCCGGACATCGAGGTCGTCGGCCTGCGCGGCAACGTCGACACTCGCGTCCAAAAAGCGCTCATTCCCAGCGCGGGACAGGGGATCCTGGCCATCGAAGCGCGCTCCGCCGACCGCTTCGCCCGGAGCGTCGCGCTCGCGGTGCAGGACAAGGACGCCTCCCACGAGGCCGCGGCCGAGCGCGAGTGCCTGCGCACGCTTCATGGCGGCTGCCGCGTACCGGTCGGGATCCACGCCAAAGTAAAAGGCCCCAAGGTCCTCGTTCGCGCCGGCGTTTATTCCGTCGAACACACCGAAGCGCTCACCGTTCAAATGACCGGCGACAAGACCCGTGCCGCCGCGATCGGACGCGAAGCGGCGCAGATCCTGCTCCGTCAGGGAGCGGGGGATTATCTCCGTGAAGCGCGCCGCCGTCCGTAAACGCGCGTCCGGCAAAGTGCTCCTGGTCGGGGCCGGTCCCGGTGATCCGGCCCTTCTGACGCTCCGCGGCCGCGATGCGCTCCAATCATGTGACGCGGTGCTCTACGACGAGATCATTCATACCGACGTTCTTCGCTGGGCGCCCGAACGCGCTGCGCGCATCTATGTCGGCAAGAGATCGGGTTTTCATTCCGTCCCTCAGGATCAGATCAACCGCAGGCTCGCCAAACTCGCCCGCGCGGGCAAGACCGTCGTCCGTCTGAAAGGCGGGGACCCCTATATCTTCGGCCGCGGGGCGGAGGAAGCGGCACACCTGAACCGCTGCCGCATCCCTTTCGAAGTCATCCCCGGCATCCCGAGCCCGGTCGGCTGCGGTGCTTACGCCGGCATCCCGCTCACCGAACGCTCGGCCGCCTCCCGCGTCAGCTTCATCACCGCCCATCACGCCGAAAGCGCTGAGAAGCCCGTGCCCTGGAAGGCGCTCCGGGAGTCCAGCGACACGCTCGTGATCTTCATGGGCATGAAGCGTCTTGGTGCCGTTTGCGCGGAGCTCATTCGCGCCGGTTTCAAACCCTCGACCCCCGCCGCGGTCGTCAGCCGCGGCACCTGGCCGTCCCAGCGCACGATCACCGCGCCACTCAGCGCGCTGGACGCCAAAGTCAGGCGTGCCGGCATTGAACCTCCGGCGCTCGTGATCATCGGCGCGGTCGTCGCGCTCAAAAAACAGCTCGACTGGTACGAGCGGCTGCCCCTTTTCGGCAAACGCGTCGTCATCACGCGCGCGCGGTCCCAAGCTTCTTCTTTCCGCGAAAAGCTCACCGCGCTTGGCGCTCAGGCGATCGAGCTGCCGACGATCCGGATCGAACCGCCGGTAAGTTATAAAGAACTGGATGCCGCGATCCAAAGCACAAAGAACTTCGACTGGCTGGCCTTCGCCAGCGTGAACGCGGTGGAGTTCTTCTTTAAGCGTCTCCACGATCACCATGGTCTGGACACGCGCCATCTCTCCGGCGTGCGGATCGCGGCGGTGGGCGAGGCCACGCGTGAACAGCTCGCGCAGCACGGTGTGCGCGTCGACCTCATGCCCCGAACCTACACGTCCGATGCTCTCGCGGACGCGCTCATCAAGACCGGTGTCCGCGGCAAAAAACTCCTGCTCATCCGCCCTCAGGTCGCCCCGCCGGCCTTCGCGGAACGGCTCCGCCGCGCGGGCGCCCGCGTGACACAGGCGACCGGCTATCGCACCGTCGCGCCGAAGACCGAGATCCGCAGGGTCTACCGCGAAGTCGCCGCCCGCGGCGCGGACGCGGTCGTCTTCACGAGCTCGTCCACCGCTTCGCACCTGGCCGCCGCGCTCGGAAAAAGGGAATTCCTTAACTTCGTCAAAAAAGCTAAAGTATTAAGCATTGGTCCTCAAACATCGCGCACGCTGAAGAGCCTGGGGGCCAGGGTCCATCGCCAGGCTCCCGTCGCAACCATCCCCGGATTGATCCGGGCCCTGGAGTCCGCATGAGTCCTCAAAAAAGAAAAGTTTCCTCAAGCCTTCGGGTCCGCCCGCGCCGTCTCCGGCGCCCCGGAGCGATCCGGGACCTCATCGCCGAAACGACGCTCGCGCCGAAGCATCTGATCGCGCCTCTCTTCATCAAAGAGGGACTGAGCCGCCCCCGTGAGATCGCGAGCATGCCCGGCCAATTCCAGCACTCGCCCCAAAGCGCCGCCGCTGAAGCCCGTAAACTCGAAGCCGCCGGCGTGCGCTCCGTCCTGCTCTTCGGCATCCCGACCCGCACGGACGCCGCCGGAAGCGGAGCAGCCGATCCTAAGGGGATCGTCCCGGAAGCAATCCGCGCCAGTGTGCGTCGCGACGTTCAGGAGGCGTTGAACG
>CAZHID010000076.1:5436-8567 GCA_964532445.1 uncultured Planctomycetia bacterium
GCTTTTCGGCATCCCGGCCCGCAAGGACGCGGCCGGAAGCGGCGCCGCCGACCCTAAAGGGGTCGTTCCCCAAGCCAACCGCGCCATCAAGGCCAAGTCGCCGAAAACAGCTGTTTTTGCCGATGTCTGTCTGTGCGAATACACGGACCACGGCCACTGCGGACATTTGGAGCATGGCCACGTGGTGAACGACCGCACCGTCCTGACGCTCGCCGAATCCGCGCGGGTCTACGCCGCCGCCGGCGCGGACGTCGTCGCCCCATCCGACATGATGGATGGCCGTGTCGGCGTGATCCGCGACACTCTCGACCGCGACGGCCGCGACACCTGCGCGGTCAAATACGCCTCGGCGTTCTATGGCCCGTTCCGGGACGCGGCGGAGAACAAACCCGCGTCCGGCGACCGCCGCGGTTATCAGATGGACCCGGCCAACTGGCGCGAAGCGCTCAAGGAAGCGAAGCTCGACGTCCAGGAAGGCGCCGACTTCATCCTCGTGAAGCCCGCCTTGCCGTGCCTCGACATCCTCACGCGTCTGCGTCCCGCCCTCGACTGCCCGATCGGCGCTTACCAGGTGAGCGGGGAGTACAGCGCCGTTCAGGCCGCCGTCCAAAAAGGCTGGCTCGACGAACGCCGCGTCTGCCTCGAAACGCTCACGTCCATTCGGCGCGCCGGAGCCGATTTCATCGTGACGTACTGGGCGCTTGCCGCCGCGCGCTGGCTCGGCAGGTCCCCGCGATGACCGCCGCCGCGGCCGCCAGATCCCGCAGCAAGACAGCCGAGACCCTCTCCGCGCGTGAATTCGACCGCTCGCGCGGCGTGATCGCCGGCGGCGTGAACAGCCCTGTCCGGGCGTTCAAGGCCATGGGCGGCACGCCGATCTTTTTTAAGCAGGGGAAGGGCGCCGTCGTCACCGACGTGGACGGCCGCCGCTACATCGACTTCTGCATGTCCTGGGGCGCGCTGCTCTTCGGCCACGCGGACCCCGCCGTCGCGCGCGCCGTCTCCGCTCAGACCCGGCTCGGCACAAGCTTTGGAGCCGCCACCCCTCAAGAGACCCGCGTCGCCGAAAAGATCCGCCGCCTGGTGCCGTCGTGCGAGCGTCTCCGATTCACGAGCTCAGGCACCGAAGCCGCGATGTCCGCCATCCGTCTCGCCCGCGGCGCGACCGGCAAAGCCCGCATCATCAAATTCGAAGGCTGTTACCACGGGCACGCCGACGCGCTCCTCGTCAAAGCCGGTTCGGGCCTCGCGACCTTCGGTCATCCCAGTTCCGCGGGCGTGCCGGAGCTCGCCGCGCGCCACACCCTGGTCCTGCCGTTCAACGACGCCGACGCGGTGCGCCGCGCCTTCGACCGCTACGCGGACATCGCCTGCGTCATCGTTGAGCCGATCGCGGGGAACATGGGCGTCGTTCTGCCGAAGCCGGGTTTTCTCCAGACGCTCCGCGCGCTGACCCAGAAGCACAAGGCGCTGCTCATCTTTGACGAAGTGATCACCGGCTTCCGGGTCGCCGCGGGCGGCGCTCAGGACGCGTACAAGGTCCGGCCCGACCTGACCGTAATGGGCAAGATCATCGGCGGCGGTCTTCCCATGGGCGTCTTCGGCGGCTCCGAAAAGGTCATGCGGCTTCTGGCGCCGGACGGCCCGGTCTATCAAGCGGGGACGCTCTCGGGCAACCCGCTGGCGATGGCCGCAGGTCTTTCGGTCCTCGACCGCATCCTGACCGCCCCTCCGCAAAAAAAACTGGAAGCCCGCACGACCCGCTTCGCCGCCGCCCTTCGCGCAGCCTTTGCCAAAAAAGGGCTCAAGGCCAGCGTCCCGGCCGCCGGATCGATGTTCGGGGTCTTCTTCCAATCTCAGGCGCCCGCCAACTTCACGGAGATCACGCCCGGGCACGTCGAAACTTACAAGAAGTTCTTCTGGCACATGATCGGCTCAGGCGTCTATGTCCCGCCCTCGGCGTACGAAGCCTTTTTCCTCTCCACCGCGCACACCGACGCCCAATTGGAAAAAGTGCTCCAAAGCGTCCGTTCTTTCGGGTAGAATACCCGTCTCATGCTCCAAACCCCGACACTGACCGACATCTACCGCCCCATCGAAAAGGACCTCGCCGACTTCCAGACCTCCCTGAAGTCGCAGCTCCGGTCGGACGACCCGCTTTTGCAGGAGCTGGGGCATTACATCGTCGAGATCGCCGGCAAGCACCTGCGCCCCGCGCTCACGATCCTGACCGCGCGCATGTCGGGCGAAAAGACCGACCTGCCGATCCGCATGGCCATCGCGATCGAGCTCCTGCACACCGCGACGCTCATCCATGACGACATCGTCGACGGCTCCAAGTTCCGCCGCAACCGCGAATCGCTCAACCAGAAGTGGGGCACTGAGATCGCCTTGATCGGCGGCGACTACATCTACGCCAAGGCCTTCTCCGCGCTTTCCGAGATCGCCGACCCGCGCGCCAACCAGATGTTCAGCCTCTGCGCCCTCAAGATCTGCGAAGGCGAGATGAAGCAGGTCGAGACGCGCAAGACACCGTACGTCTCCGAGGAAAAATACCTTTCGATGATCTACAAGAAAACGGCCGTCCTGTTCGAGACCGCCTGCGCGGCCGGCGGCTACGCTGCGGGCCTTTCGCTTCCCGAGATCGCCAAGCTCGCAGAGTACGGCAAGGCATTCGGCATGTCCTACCAGATCGCCGATGACTGCCTGGACCTCGTGGGCACCGCGGACGGCCGGGGCACGGAGAACGGCTCTGATTTTGAAAAAAGCGACCCCACGCTCCCGCTGATCTATCTGATGGGCGAGCTGAACGGCGATTTTCCGTCCCGCGACTTCGCCAAAGCCCGCGACCTCGCGGTCGAGCGCGGCGCGGTGGACCGGAGCCTCCAGCTTGCCAAGCGTTACGGCGCCGAAGCCACGGCGGCGCTCTCGGCCGCTCCCGCCGGCCCTTGCCGCAAAAGCCTCCTGGACCTCGTCGACTTCACCCTTCAAAGGGTCTGACCGGAGCCGCCACTTGTTCGGCATCGGCTGGTCCGAAACCCTCTGCCTCATCCTGATCATCCTGCTCTTCATCGGCGCGGAGCGCCTTCCCGAGATCGGCCGTTCGCTCGGCGAAGCCATCCGCGAGATCC
>CAZHID010000077.1:0-5495 GCA_964532445.1 uncultured Planctomycetia bacterium
GCCTCGGCGGCGATCGCTTCCGCGGCGATGGCCAAGCCGGAAGTTTCGTCGGCGGCGCGGTAAACATATCCGCCGGCGGCGACCACCGCGATGACGAATGCCGCAAGCGTGATCTCAAAGGCCCCTTTAGTCGAGTGACTCATGTTGGTTTTACCTTTCATGCTCATGTTGTTAAATCCTTAGATGATTCCTTGGTAGTTTTTGTCCGGCTGGATCGGCTGATGCTGGTCGGCGTTGCTCTTGTCGCCCGTGATGATGTGCGGCGTCAGGAAGATCGCGATCTCAGTGTCTTCGAGCGTCTTGGACTTGCTCTTGAAAAGCTTGCCCAGCAACGGAAGCTTGGAAAGTCCCGGCACGCCTCGGTCGGTGTCCGTATTCGTGAGCTGCTTGAGACCGCCAATGATGACGGTGTAGCCGTCCTTCACGAGGATCGTGGACTCGACAAAGGTCGTGTTGATCTGGGGGATCGCGGCGCCCTGGGGCGTCTCGATCGTGGCCGTCTGAGAGGAGATCTCGGGGCGGATCTTGAGGAGCACCCAACCCTCTTCGTTGATCGTCGGCGTGACGTTCAGCTTGATGCCGACGTCGATGAAGTTGATCTCTTCGCTGACCGTCGCGGTGTCGCCGGTACCGGTCGTCGTGGACGTGACGTACGGGATCGTGTCGCCGATGTGGATCTGCGCCTCTTCATTGTTCGTGACCATGAGACGCGGCGACGCGATCGTGCGGGTGTCCTGCACCTGCTCGAGCGCCTGGATCTGCACCTGGAGGAGCGAAGGATCGGTCAGACCATAAGAAACAGCGGTGAGGGCGCCGGCGCTCGATACGGCGGTCGCGATCGGAAAGGCCTGGCTGATGTTGAAGTCACGCGCGGTGCCGCTGCCGGAACGGCCGAAGGGATTCGACCAGTTGATGCCGTAGTGGTACTCGGGATTCAGGATGAGCTGAAGGATGCGGACTTCGACGAGCACCGCCTTGGTCGGCTTGTCGAGGTCTTTGAGGATGCGGGTGACCTCGTTGATGCGCTCCTGCGAGCCGCTGATCAGCAGCTGGTTGGAACGCTCGTCGGCCTGAACGGAGCCGAGCGCCTTGGCGTCCAGACGAGTCTTGAGCGCGGCGGCGATGTCAACGGCCTTGGCGTGCTGGAGCTGGTAAACCTTGGAGTCGCGCGCGCGGTCGATCTGATCGATCGTGCGGAGGATGAGGTCCAGGTTCTGGGGCGTGTCGACGACCACGACGGAACCGGAGTCCTCGTCGATGACGATCTTGCCGAGATTGGACTTCAGGCTGTCGAGTGCCGCGAGAACATAACTGGGCTTGGCGTACTTGAGGTTCACGATGCGGACCTGGGTCACGTCGCTGAACTTCTTGCCGAAATTGCTGAGGTAGTCCTCTTCGGTCATCACGTAAACGATGTCGCCGATCGGCTGGTACGCGAGGCGGTTGGTCTTGAGGACGACTTCCAGGGCGTCAATGATCGAAACGCTCTTCATGATGAGGGTCACGCGGCCGGAGATCCGGTTGTCCATCGCGAGGTTGAAGTCGCCCTTCATCGAAAGGAACTTGAGCACGTCGACGATGTCCATGTCGCGAAGATCAAGGGAGATCTTCTTGGCTAGCGCCTGCTCGAGCGAAACGCTCGGGCCTTCCCCGGCGGCCTGGGCCTGCGCGGCCATGGCGGCGGCTGACGGCATCGTCTCGATGACCGCGTGCGCGGACGGAACGAAGGCGCAGAACGAAGCCGCGGCGAACGCGGCGGCGATGAAAAGTGCGGACGATCTAGAGTTATTCGAGTTCAACGGATTTACCCCCGATTTTCACAATGACTTTATCTTCGAGAATTCGTTCCAATTCCAGCCCCTCGACTTGCTGGCCATACTGCAAAAAATAAGTGAGCTTCGTCTGAGAATTTTCCACCATCACGTACGTTTCCGCCGGGTCCGACGACTGCGAGATCCCCACGAGCTTGTAGCCGCCGGCGGAATTCATCGCGGAAGCGGAGGTGGCGTCCGAAGCGGACGGCGCCGCGCCCGCGGGCCGCGCGGCGGGGGGGGGGCCGCCCGCCGCGCCCCCCCCCGCGCCCGCGGGCTGAAAAATATTGCGGTTCGAAAGGGCCGGGTCCGTCACCGCGGCTTTGGGCGCTTCGCGCTCCTGAACCGGCTTGGCGGCCTTGGCGCCTTTGGCTTCGAGGCCGCGGATGTGCTGGCCTACGCCGATCAGCTTGACGCCGCCGACCAGCAGCGTGATCACAAAATACGCGACGGCCGCGATCGTCACAAAACCCAAGATGCGGTTGACCAGCGCGAGCGACAGACCGTTCAGCGATAAAGCGAACGGCTTGCTGCCAGCGGACGGACTGACCGAAGATTGAGTTGTGAGCGCTTCTGCCATTTATATTCCAATCGTCGCTAGGCTCTAAAAAACCCGTGTAGACAGTACAACACATTTAATCGAAGACAGGCAAAATATAGCACAGTTAGAAATTGCTTGCAACTAAAAAGATACGATTACCCAAAAGATAAAGCGGGCTTAAGCAACGCTGTCAAAAAATCAGTCTTGGTCTGCGGCTTCTGACGGCTCAAGCGTGGTCTGTTTCGATCATGGCCGGCGCAAGGCCCGATGCCATTCCGGTTCGCGTTTCAACATCCACCAGCTCTTTGGATGAGATCTTGATATTTTTGCTCGCATTACTCTTTTTGGGCTTCTGATAATGAAAAACGATAACCGCGGTGACGACCGTGAGGTACACCACAAAGCTGATCGCAATGACGTAGAAAATGCCGGGAAACTTTTTCTTGGCTGCCATCGCGGTTCTAGCCCCCTAAGTTTTGAGTCGGTATTACTTACTTAGCTGTCTTTGCGGACAACATAGGTCTTCTTGCGCTGGACTTCGTGATAGGTCCGAGTGTTCATTTCGGCGACCAAACCTATCAGAACTAACTGCACTGCAATGATTTGCAAGAATGTAAATAAATAAAATAGTGGGTTTCCGGTGATCGTCCTATCCTGGGTGAACTTCATAATGATCGTGGCAGCACAGATCAGCCAGCCGAGAGCGGAGGAGATAAAGCCGAACTTGCCGAAGAACTGGATGGGACTGCCTGAATAGCTCAATAAGAACTTCACAGTGATCAGGTCCAGGAACACGCGCCAGATCCGGGAGAGCCCGTACTTGGACTTTCCGAGCTTGCGGGGGTGGTGGCGGACCGGGACCTCGATCAGGTTGATCCCCATCCAGCTGGCCAGCGCCGGGATGAACCGGTGCATTTCGCCGTAAAGGTGGAGGCTCTTCGCGACTTCGGAACGATAGGCCTTGAGGGTGCAGCCGGAATCGTGGAGCTTGATGCCGGTGACGCGGCCGATGAGCCAGTTGGCGATGAAGGACGGGAAGTTCCGGATCATCGAGTCCTGACGGTTCTGACGCCAGCCGCTGACAAGGTCATAACCCTCTTCGATCTTGGCGACGAGCATCGGGATGTCGGTCGGGTCGTTCTGCAGATCGGCGTCGAGCGTGACGATGATCCCGCCCTGGGCGTGATCGAAGCCGGCGGAAAGAGCGGCCGTTTGACCGAAGTTGCGCCGCAAAAAAACAGGCCTGAACCTCGGGTCACTCTTGGCGATCTCTTTGAGCACTTGAGGTGAGCGGTCGGAACTGCCGTCGTCGACCAGGACGCATTCGTAAGTCTTGGGGAAGGACGCGAGCGCTTTTTGGATGGCGTCGGCGAGGAGCGGCAGGCTCTCTTCTTCGTTATATACGGGGACGACGATGGAAAGTTCAGGTGTCATGGGTACCGTCACAATATCACAACGGCAACCTCACCGCCAAGGCGCGTGGATCAGGTTCCTTTCGAGCCAGAGGGTCTTGAACGTGACGGGGATGGCGTAGCAGGCGCTTCCGATGAGAAAGATCACGATCAGCACGGTCGCGAACCAGGGCCTGGCGAAGATCCCGGCCAGTTTTTTCTCCAGACGGACCAGCATCCATCCGGACATCGCCACGAGCACCGGGTATGCCGGGAAAAGGTAGCGGTACTCGCCGGTGCGTTTGCGCATCAGGTACGCCGCCAGCGGCAGGGTCCAGCACCAGGTAAAAAGTGTCAGGAGCTGCTCGCGCGTCAAAGCCTTACCGCGCCACGCGGCGAAGCCGGAACGGATGCCGTCGCGGAGCGTCGCGAACCCGGCGGCGAACGCCCACGCGATGGCAACCGTGCCGACGGGATAGAAGATCGCGCCGTGCGGGCGGCTCAAGAGCACGCGGTACCAGCCCCACTCGGACGGATTGATCTTTTCGCTTTTGGGCTCCCAAAGCGGGTTGCCGTACAGCGACCAGATCGTCCAGAACCACTTCGCCGTCACCAGCGCGAGCGCGAGCGCGAACACCCACCAACGCAGGTCCCATAGGCCTTTCCACAGGCTTTTTTTGCCTTCGCCTTCGGATCGGACCGCGATCAGGGTGAACAGGAACATCCCGAAGGCGGGCAGGAGCGCCTTTTGGTTCGTCAGCACCGAGAGTCCTGCCAGGACGCCGCCGACGAAGCAGATCCAGAGCTTGCGGCGTGTGAAGCCTTCGTAATATGCCCACAAACCCAACGCGAGGAGGAGCGTCATCACGTCCTCGGTCCACAGCCGGTTGGCCGTCAGGATGCTCACAGGGTGGATCGCCAGGATGAACGCGGCGTACAGGCCCGCGCGGGCGCCGAAGTACCGCCAGGTCCACAGGAAGCAGAGGGTGATGATCAGGAGGCTCGAGGCGAACGGGACGATCGCGGCCCAGAGCTGTGTGTTGAGATGGAGCCGCGGCTTGATCTCGAGCACCTTGGCGCCCAGATTGGACTGGAGCACCGCGTAAGGACTGTCGGGGCCGGCAAAGACCCGGTGCGAAAGGTTGAGGACGATCGAGAACAGCGGCGCCTTGTAGAAAAGGGGCATGTCGTAATAGCCGATCGAATTGCGGTAGTAGGAATCCAATATCTCGCCGCGGACGCCCGGGGCGCGATACGGGTAAGCGACCGCTGTCCCGGGAGGGTCTTCGGCCCGCAGGTATTGGACGTTCGTTTCGGAGAGGTTGTAGGCGCCGAAGTCCATTTTGGCGCCGAGCTTCATCGCGAGGATCACGTACTGGCTTTGGTCACCCTGCCAGTGCGGCAGCCAGAACGTGAACTGCCGCAGCCAGAACGCCAGACCGAAGATCACGGCGAAAAGCAGGATCGCGGCGGCGGAACGTGAGTTGAATGAGTTGAAGCGGAGTCGTTTCATGGGCCCGTGTTTTTTCTAAAAAAGCAGTTGGTCGGTGAAGATCTTCGGATACGCCTGCCAGCATCCCCACGCCGCGTTGAGGATCAAAAATGGCAGCGCCCATTGTCTCATACGAGGCAAGACCGACGCGGCGAGAATGGCGATCGCCGGGTACGCGAAGTAAAAATATCGGTGTTCCTTGTTCCCCACGGCGATGATGTCAGCGGTGACTTTCGATTCACTGCGCACGATCAAGCCGT
>CAZHID010000077.1:5566-8534 GCA_964532445.1 uncultured Planctomycetia bacterium
CAAAGCATCGGAACGCCGATCGCGAACATCAGGCTCGTGTGAGGCCGCGCCGCGACCGCGGCGAACCAGCCGGTGACGTCCTCCTGGTTGGCCTGCGCCATCCCGGAATGCGGTTGATGCAGCGGGTGTCCGTAAATCTGGATCACGCGCAGGAACCAGAACGTGGTGAGCGCGATGAACACCGCCCCAAAGATCCAAAAGAAAGAGGTTCGTAAAAGGGTTGTGACGCGGTGCTGGAGAGCGCCGGCCTTCGAAGTCCGCGCGGAAGCGGCAGAGTCCTGCCAGATCCAGAGCGCCGCGGCAACTCCGATTGCCAGCACGCCCAGGCCGGCGCGCTGATTGGTCAGCACCGTCAACGCCGCGAATAGTCCCGAGGCCCCCGCGGCGGCCCAAACAGCCTTGCGGCCACCGGACCCGGTGCGCTCACCGCCGTGCCAAGCCCAGAGCGCCGTCATAGAAGCGGTCCACCATAACGCGGTCATGTCCTCGGTCAGGACCCGGTGCGCGAGGAAAAGGCTCAAAGGGTTCGTGGCGAGCAGAGCCGCGGCGTACACCGCGATCCGCCGGCAGCCGAAGATCCGCCATGCCAGGAACGCGGAAAGCGCGATCAGTGCGAGGTTGAAAAAAAGCGGGAGGATGACGGCCCACAGCTGCTTCGACCAGACACCCGCGAGCCGGATGAGCGGATCGGTGATCTTGAAGCCGTGGGTCAACACCATGAAGGACCCCTCCCGGCCCGCCAACAGCCGGTGCGATACGGCCAGCGCCGCCGGGAAAAGCGGCGCGCGCATATGGAGCGGTTCGTCGTAATAGGATTGGCCGAAGTTGTCCATCATCGCCAGGTACATGCCTTTGGACGCCGGATCAGGATCGGGCTTGAGCGCCGCGAACTCGATGCGGCGGTCCCTGCTCATCGGCGCGTCCACGACACCCATCACGGTGCGCCGCAGGTTGTAGCCGTCCAGACCGAAGTTCGAGAGTTTCATCGCGAGGATCGCGTACTGGGCCTGATCGCCCCGCCAATGCGGCACCCACAGCGCGTTCATCCGCATGAGGAACGCGGCGGCCAGCACCAGCAGGATCAGGAGCAGCGGGAACTTATGGGCGCGCGGCGGAACGGATGACACGGGGTCGGATCCGGGTGTGCTCATGCGGACCGGACCTTGTTCACGAGCCGGCGGACGCGTTCATCCCACGGCGCCTGGGGGTGATAGAGCCATCTCATCACCACAAGGCTGAGCGCGATCAGCGCCGGCCACACCGCTTCCCCCTTCGGCCGGAACGCGGCCGCGAGCGGCGGACACAAAAGGAACAAGCCTATGGCGCCGCGCACCCAACCTGCCGCGGCGGCCGCGATGCCGGAGGGCCCCAGGTCAACGCGCGTCAAGATCATCTGATCGAACGCGGTGGGAACGTAACCCAGCCAGGATTGTGCGATCACCAGCGTGCCGACGAGGAACGCGGCGATGGAGGGATTGAAAAGGCATAAAAGCCGAGGCTTGGACGCGCTCCCGGATGCGGCGGACGTCCACAACCAGATCGCCGGCAAGACGAACAATGCCGCATGGTCTGTTAGAACGGCAAGCGCGAAGACCACGCCCGCGGCAAAACATCCCGCCCAGCTCCTCAGGCCCAAGAAGTAATGCAGCAGGATCGCCGTCAGGAGAAGAAATACGGTGAGCGTCGCTTCCGGCCAGATATGGGACGCGGTGAGCGCTTGATAAGGATGCGCCGCGGTGAGTGCGGCGGCCAGAAGACCCGCGCCGGGTCCGGCCAACCGCCACCCGAGGATGAAGGTCAGTAGGATCACCGCCAGTCCCGACAGGAATGGGACCGCCGCCGCCCAGGATTGCAGATCAAAGACGGCGCGCATCCTGAATTCCGTCCTGGGGGGTTCGGTCTCACCTGCTAGGAGGGGGTAGAAAGGAAGTTTGGGTCCCAGGACCTGATGATGGCTGTACGCCAGGATCGCCGGAAACATCGGCGGCTTGAAGTAGAAGGGGTTGGTCTCCGGCGGCCAGGCGGCGAACGAGGGTTTACCCGGAGTATCGGACTCGAGCGGCGAAAGGACCGGTATCGACCGTCCTCCCTCACCCGGCTCCGGGATCGAGCGGCGGCGGATCACGGTGCCGCCGACATGGTACCCGCTCAGCGACGGCTGCGTGCCCATTTTCATCGCGAGGATCGTGTAGGCCGTTTCCACCGGATGACCGTGGATCTCCCAGAAGGTCCCCTGCCGCGCGAAGCCGGCGGCGGCGAGGACAACCAGGATCGCGAAGGCCCAGAAGGATCTCTTCAGGAGCATTTTTCGAAGACGAACTCGTTGCAGCCGGTGGGGACCTTGGCGGGGATCACGCGAAGGGTCTTGAAGCCCAGCGGCTCGACGAACGCCTTGATCTCGCTGATCGAAGCGTATTCGTACGGGTAACCGCCGATCCAATCGACGACGTCATGATAGAAGTCCATCCCCCGCTCCATCTTGAGCGGGTTCTTGCCGGTCACGGCGAACTTGGCGAGGAAGATCACTCCGCTGAAGAGGCCCGCCCAGACCTTCTGAAGCCAGCGGGGCGAAAGGTTATAAACGATCTTGATCACTTTCCAGGTGCCGGACGTCCAATGCCGGTTGTAGATCGCGAGCACGAAGGTCCCGCCCGGCTTCACTCGGCCCGCGGCGTTGCGGATCGCGTCGTGCATCCGGCCCGTGTGATGGAGCGAGCCCCACGCGTAGACGATGTCATAGAGCTCCAGCGATCCGATCAGCCGCTCGACCACCTGCTCGGCCCGGCCGAGCTCCCACTGGATGGGCCTGCGGGCGGCGGGGTGATCGAGCCCCGCGAGGGCGCGCACCGAGCGCCCTGCGAGCGCGCCGAGGCGCTCGGCATCGACGCCCCGCATCGGGCCGGAATCGGCGAGCGGGTGCGCGTCGAGGAACTCGAAGGCCCGCGCCCGGGTGGACTCGCCTGCGTCG
>CAZHID010000078.1:0-6608 GCA_964532445.1 uncultured Planctomycetia bacterium
CCCCAACTGCCAGATGACCGTGCTCACCGCGGCCAGGACGGGCACAAGGAGAATGAACTCATACCCGGGCTTGATCCAATGGGTGCTGGACCGGGGGAACCGCGCCCACAGGAACCCGCACAGGAGGGCGGTGAGCGGCAGGGTCAGGACGATCAGGATCAACGACGGGACATGGTGCTCAATCAGCGGGGCCAGCCACAGCGCCGCGAGAAAGCCCAGGACCACCGACGGCAGGCTGGCCATGATCTCCATCACGGGTTTGACGATCGATTTGACCTTGGGGCTGGCGAACTGGGAGGTGTAGAGCGCGGCCAACAGCGCGATCGGAAGCGCGAACAGCATCGCGTAAAAAGTGCCTTTGAGGCTCCCGATGATGAGCGGCACGAGCGACAGCTTAGCTTCAAATTCATCGGTCGCGCCGGAAGACTGCCAGGAATATTCCGGCTTGTCATACCCCTCATACCAGATCTTGCCGAAAAAGGCCTTCCACCCGGCCTCCGGGTGGGGATCCTCGAGCTTCATCACATGCAGCGTTTTGGTATCGTCCAACATCAGGATCCGGTCGTATTTGCCGCCCAGACGCGCCTGCCGGATCTTGTAATCGACCGTCCCTTCCCAACGGACCGCCTCGGTCGTCATGTAGCGGAGGGATGCGGTCTTTTCGGAGGTGACGAGAAAAGCTTTGTTCCGGATGGACGGCGCGTACAGAAATTTGTTGCCGGGCAGCTGCGGGAAGCTCTTGGTCTGGCCGAACAGGCGGGTCTCCTGCCCTTCGTGGCGGAAAAGGCTGAAGACACGGTTCTGCCCCGCCGCCGACGTGAACACGACCGAAACGTCACCCAACACGAAGTCCGCGGCGGCGATGCGCGGGTCCTCTTCGTCCTTGAACGGCCGGAAAGTCTGTTTGAGAACGATGTCCGTACCGTTGAAGTAGAAGAACCTCGCCTCCCCCGTCCCGCCGATCGCGAGGATCGTATCCCCGCGGCGGTTGATCCGCACCCGCTCGAGAGCTTCCGGAGCCTGGGACGTAAGGTCGATCGGGTCGAGGGCTTTGATCGGGCCCGGACCCAACAGCGTGCGGCCCTGCTCCATAGGGAGCGCCCTCAAGAACCGCTTGCCGTCCGCTTCGGTCACCGCGACCATGATGCGCTTGCGCGCGTCCGGCTCACCCCAGTTGATCGAAATGATCCGCTCAGGCCGGTCCGACACTTTGAAGAACCCTGAAGGCTTGAGCTTGGCGACGACCACGCGGCTCCCGGTCCCATAATCAGGCTCGTACTCGATGTGGACTTTGGCGAACTGTCCGTCCGCAAAACCGAAGATCAGGTCCTGCCGCTCCTGGCTGTAATCCACGACCGTCGGCCGGCGGTTATCGAAGAACGCCGTGTCTAGAGCTTCGAGCTTCTGTTGGGGAATGGAAAAGGAGTATATCTTGCCGCGATCCGTCACAAAAAGGGGCCGCTCGGACCACTCGTCCACGGCCATCGCGGTCACGGCGCCGGATTTGGACGGCAAAGCGATGGGGTGCTTGGAAAGTTCGCTGACCTTGGCGGAACCAAAGAGCGGCGCGATCTGGGAAGCGATGAAAATGAAGATGCCGCACACGGCGGCGATGACCCCGATCCCGCCGACCTTGATGAAATGATTCATCCACCGGTCCGCCGCCAGGACGGAGGATTGCGGCTTATAACGGTCCTTGGGCGGCTTGGGAGTCTGGCTGGTCAGCGCCATAAGCGGCTATTGTACCCTATCCGGTGAAGAGGCGAATATGCCTCTTCACCGGACCAGGACACTATGACAAGGAGTTCGGAAGGGGGAAATATCCGTCCTTGATCACGATCTCCTGACCTTGCTGAGAAAGGATCAGGCGCAGGAACTCCGCGGTCAGCTTATCGAAAGGCTGGCCGGGCTTCTTATTCACATAGATATAGAGGAAGCGCGAAAGCGGGTAGCTGCCGCTCAGCACGTTCTCATAATTGGCCTCGTAGACCGTGCCGTCGTCGCCCGCAAGGGGCACGGCCTTCACGCCCGAAGTCAGATAACCGATACCGGAGTACCCGATGCCGGCCGCGTCCGACGCGATGCCCTGAACGACCGCCGAGGAACCCGGCTGCTCTTTGACGGAGGACTTGAAGTCACCGTTCTTGAGCGCGAACTCCTTGAAGAACCCGTAAGTGCCTGACGCGCTGTTACGGCCGTAGATCGAAAGCGCCTGGCTGCCAAGCGCGCTCACACCGACGTCGCCCCAGCTGTTCGCCGCGGCACCGCCGCGCTTGCGGGTGGCTGAGAAGATCGAATCCACCTGCTTCATCGCGAGCGACTCCACGGGATTGTCCTTGTGGACGAACACCGCGAGAGCGTCCAAAGCCACGCGGAATTGGACCGGACGGTAGCCGTACTTCTTTTCGAACGCGTCGATCTCGGTCGGCTTCATCTCGCGGCTCATGGGTCCGAGCTGGGCCGTGCCTTCAATGAGCGCGGGAGGCGCGGTCGAGGAGCCCTTGCCTTCGATCTGGATGTTGACGTTCGGGTAGAACTCCTTGAACTTCTCGGCCCACATGGTCATGAGGTTGTTCAGGGTGTCCGAACCGATCGAGTTCAGGTTGCCCGACACGCCCGAAACGGGAGTGTAGACTTCGAGCGTGCGGTCGACTTCGACCGTCGTCGCCAAGGCGGGACCGGCCACGAGGGCCAGGACCGCGAGCGCTCCGGCGGTTTTTTGAAGGATGTTCATCGTTGGTTCCTTATTGTCGTTAACGGCCAGTGACTAGAACTTGTAGACCACGTCGGCCTGGGTGCGCAAGATCTGATTATCATCGCCGAAGATGTCATTGTCGCCCGAGGTGAAGTAGGTCTCGATCGTGGTGTTGATGCGCTCCACGATCCAGGCGCTGAAATTCAGCTCGATGTTCTTGTGGATCATGTACTTGTACGACAGCTTGTGGCCGCGGTTGTTCGTGCCGCCCAAGCCCAGGTCGGACTCGGAGAAGGCGCCGTTCACGGCGTTCGCTTCGACGTAGTAGTACTCGTAACCGGCTTCCCAGGTACCGGGATCCTTGGCCTTGCCGATCGCCGTGCCGATCGAGAACGCCATATCCTCGTCGTTGCGCGGGGTGTTCGTCGAGTCAGCGTCATAGATGGCGCCGTTCAGCGATTCGTAATCCTGCGCTGCCGTGTTGACCGCGACATCCCCGAAGATCCGGACGTTCTGATTGCCCAGCATCGGGATATTGCTGATGAAATTGACCGAGCTGTAGAAGTTAAGGATCTTGAGGTCCTCGAGTTCCCGGTCATTGCCGCCCAGCGGGTTGGGAAGCGCGCTGTTCCCGCCCTTGGCGAACTGGATGTAATCCTGCCAGTCGTAGTAAGTGACATGGAAGTCGGCCCGGTGGTCCTTGGCCCACTCGTGCGTGACGCCGACGCCGTAGGCCATCATGCCCTGATCGCCGGGCGTAAGGTCGGAGTCCTCGTCCACGACGAACTGACCGAACAGGAAGTTGAGGTCAGTATACCCCATGTCCGTCTTGCCGAGATTGAAGTCGATCTTCTCGTAAACACCTTCAGGGGTCACGTCACCGTCCCAGATGATGGAGGTGGAGGTCTTGGAGAACGGGTTGTTCACCTTGCCCGCGCCGATCTCGGTGAGCTTGGTGCTGGGCAGGAGCCCTTTGACCCGGTCGGTCGGGGTCCAAGTAGCGTAAGCCTGGTCCAAGAAGATGCTCTTCAGACCGAACTCGTCGGTCAGCGTCTGGTTGGTCGAGGTCGCGTCGTTGGCCGTGCCGGTGGCCAGGCGGAAGCCGGCCTTCCACTCGCTGTCGAACTGCTTCTCGACGCCCCAGCGCACCCGCGCGCGGTAGCGGTTGCGGTCGGCGGTATCGGAAGTGTTCCCGCTGGCGACCTTGCGGCTTTCGCGGCTGAACGCTTCGTAACGCAGACGGATATCGCCCTTTTGGGTCAGACCGTCAAGCCAGGGGTTCGATTCTTCGCGGTGTTTGACATAGGAAGCCTTTTCGGCCATTTCGATGTCGCCGCGCATCGTCTCGGCTTCGATACGGGTCAGAAGACCCTTCTGGGCGAGCTTCTCGATGAGCATGTCGACTTCCGACGCGTTTGCGGGACCGGCAACGATCGCCAATCCCAAAAAGGAGGCCAGCATCGACAATCCCATCAGGGCCGCCCATGTCCAGCCGGTCTTAACTCTCTGCATCACGAACCTCCGGTGGTATTTTGGTGAACAGTCTGGTGAGACTGCTTAGACTAACCCCGTCAGTCTAAACAAACGGGGTCTGAGGCGTTCGAGCGGTGTGTAAAGCCTGTGTAAAGGAAAAGCGCCTCGCTCAGAGGGCTTTGAAGGGGCGGAAGAGGGTCTTAGGAAGCGGCGCGGACGGGAAGCGTGAAGGAAAAAGCGGAGCCCAGGCCGGGACCGGAGCTGGAAACGCCGACAGAGCCGCCGTGCTGCTCAACGATGTGTTTGACGATCGAAAGACCCAGACCGGTCCCGCCCATTTCTCGCGACCGGGCCGGGTCGACCCGGTAGAAGCGCTCAAACACCCTCGTGAGCGCCGGTTCCGGGATGCCCGCGCCGGTATCGGTCACTTCATATCGGATCATCGGACCTTCCCTGAACTCCAGGATCCCGATCCGGCCGCCCTCGGGCGTAAATTTCACGGCATTTTCGAGTAAGTTCACCCAAACCTGCTCCAGTTGGCCCGGGTCCGCGTCGACGGTCACCCCGCCGTGGATAAGCGCGTTGTCCACCATGAGCCTTTTTCGACCGATCACGGCGCTCAAGCCGGCTAGAGCCCGCGCCGCCGACACCGCCGGGTCCACCGGTTCGCGGCGCGAAGGTCCGCCGCCTGACTCGATACGCGACAAGTCGAGCAGGTCGTGGATCAAACGCGAAAGGCGCTTGGCATCCTCTTCCATCATCCCCAAGAAGCGCTTGGCGTGATCCGGCTTCTGCCAGGCGCCCGCGAGCATCGTCTCAATGAAGCCTTGGAGCGACGTGAGCGGCGTCTTGAGCTCATGGGACACGTTCGCGACGAACTCACGCCGAAGGTTCTCGAGCCCGTGGATCTCGGTGACATCGTGGAACACGAGGACCGCCTGCCGCTCCCCCGAAGAGATCCGATAAGGCGCGGCGTTCACGAGCAGGAAACGTTCTTCGGGATTAAAAAAGCGGATCTGACGGGAAACGGCCTGGTCCTGCCCGAACGCGTCCGAAACCAACCGTTCGAGGTCCGTGTTCCGCACGATCTCCAGGAGTCCCTTGGTGATCGAGCGTTCCGACGAGAGCCCGAGCATCCTCCCCGCGGCAGGGTTCATGAGCAGGATCGCGCGGGCCTCACCGATCACGAGCAGGCCTTCCTGCATGCTCCGGAGCATCGCGTCGAGCCGTGTCTTTTCACGCTCGAGGTCGAGGACGCGGCTTTCCAGGTCACGGGCCATACCGCTGACGCGCTGGTTCAATTGAAAGAATTCGTCGGTGGGCTTGTCGAGACGGCCGGGGGCCGGGTCCTCAGTGGAAAGCCGGTCGAGCTTGCGCTGGAAGCGCGCGCCAAGGACGCCGGAAGCCAAAGCCGTGATGCCGCCGAAGAGAACGGCCAGCACGAGCAGCCGGTCCCGGGTCCCGGGCGGCGCGTCCTGACGGACCAATCTGTAAGCGAAGTGCATGGACGCGAACACCAGGAAGACCGCGACGGCCCCCATGCGGTGGTAAGGATTTTTTAGTATCCGATGCAGCAGGATCCGGTGGCGGGTCAAATCAGTCCTCGGCGTCGAGCCGGTACCCTTCGTTCTTGATCGTCACGATCCGCTCGGCCTCGTCCTTGAGTTTTTTGCGGAGCTGGCCGACATGCATGTCCACGGTGCGGGTCTCGATCTGTTCGGCGGCGGTGTAGCCCCACACGCGGTCCAGCAGCTGGTCTCGTGTGAGCAGGCGTCCGCGCGCTTCGAGCAGGACGCGCAGGAGCTTGAATTCCTTGTGGGTCAATTCGACGGCCTTTCCCTTGATGGAAACGATGTGTTTGTCGCAGTCCATCTCCAGGGTCCCCGCTTTGAGCGTTTTGGCGGACGGCCGCTCCGGGCCGGAACGGCGGAGCAGGGCCTTCACCCGGGCGGTGAGTTCACGCGTGCTGAAGGGCTTCGTCACATAATCATCCGCGCCGAGCTCGAGGCCCAACACCTTGTCGGACTCTTGGGAACGCGCGGTCAGCATCAGGACCGGCGTCGCGGAGATCTTGGCGTTGGCCCGGATGGATTTGAGGATGTCAGTCCCGCTCACGCCGGGCAGCATCACGTCGAGGATGATGAGGTCGGGCTTTTCCTTATTGGCCGCGTCGAGCCCCCGGTCTCCGGTGGACGCGCAAACCACACGATGGCCTTCCTCTTCCAGATTGAAGCGTAGAAGCTCTTGAATATTTTTCTCGTCTTCGATGACCAGGATGGTTTTTTTACTCATGGCGTCCAATCTACACAACCGGTATCCGAAACACTAGTAATTTTTAAGTAAACTGCACTCGGAGTCAGCACCCTCACCGACCCGAGCCGCTCGCGGGGGGGGGCGGGCGTTCGCGCAGCTGGCGGGCGGTGGCGCGGCGGAGCTCCTC
>CAZHID010000078.1:6618-8413 GCA_964532445.1 uncultured Planctomycetia bacterium
ATCCGAAACACTAGTAATTTTTAAGTAAACTGCGCACTGGATCGGCGCCCTCGTTGACCCGAGCCGGTCGCGGGAGAGAGCGCCTTGTTTCGGCTACGGCGAAATCGTCGTGAGCACTCGCGTTCCCGATCTCGACCGGCCTGGTCGGCGCCTCCGCCGAAACAAGGCGCTCTCTCCAGCTGACTCTGGCGCGTCATCCAGTTCCATATTAGTTAGTACAAATTAATTATAGATATTGGAAACTTTAGGGCTTTAGTTAGGTCCCGCATCTTCTTTATTTTCAATAGGATACAAACCATGAACTTCATTTGATGATTTGACAAGTCAAAACAACCTGTATACTCGACCTCAGACCGGCCAAATGGTTGGCTGGCCCGGTCCCGCGAGGGACCGAACGCACCGAGGAGGTGAGTTCCCATGAAACGTGACTTATTTCTGGGCATCCTGGTAGGTTCGATCCTAGGCCTGGTGTTTACCCCGACCCTGACACCCTACCTGCCCTTCATCGTGATTATGGCGGTCCTGTTGGCGACCAAGGTCGTCCACTAACCCTCCCTGTCACGCCCCAACGCCCCCGCAATGGACTTGCGGGGGCGTCCCTTTTTTGATATCATCTCATCTATGTTTGATATATTCTCCAACCCACGCGAAAAGTTCTACTTCTGGATCGGACTTGGTATCGGCCTTCTGGCCATCGCCATCCTCCGAACCTACCTCGGCTAAAAAAGCCGGCGGTTCCGGGCTTCTGCCCAGGCCCTCGCCGCTTTTTGGGCACAAAAAAACGCGCCGTCATTTCTGATCGGCGCGTTCTCTTTTTTCTATGAAATGATCAGGCGCTGACGTGGGCGGGCTCGGCCTGGCTCGCGATCATGTCGAGCCATTCCCGGCGCTCAGCAAGGAATTTGGCGCGGAGGACTTTCACCTCTTCGGCCTTGGCCTTGAGGATCTCGCCGTTGTGCTCGGCCCAGTTGGCGCACATCCGGCGGTACTCGCCGGCCTTGGCTTCCCACTGTTGAAGCGTTTCGCGGAGGCGCGCGTAGAATTCATCGGCTTGACGGACCGCCTGCGCGAGCTGGGGGTGCTTCTGGATCATGGCCCAACGCTGGTCGGCGAGTTCTTTTTCCACGAGCGTGCGGGCGGCGAGGATCTGGGATTCTTCGGTGCGCTTCAAATTCGTGGCGAGACCGACATAGCTCAACAAACGGACCGTCCACTTGGTGGGATCCCACTGGTACCAGCGCACGCCGTTGCGGTAATCGGACGGAAAGCGGTGGTGGAAGCTGTGGTAGCCTTCGCCGTGGGTCAGGAGCGCGCAAACCCACGAGTCGCGGGCGGTGCAGTTCAAGTCATAGGTCTGTTTGCCGAACGTGTGCGCGGCCGAGTTGATCAAAAAGACGCAGTGGTTGACGACGAAAAGTCGGGCGGAAACGCCGAGGAAGAACGTCCCCCAGAAGCTTCCGAAAAGGACCCCAAGGATCATCGGGAACACCATGCCGGCACCGACGGCCCAAATGGTCCAATAGTCATGCTGGTTCTTGATCCAAGGGTCGGACGAGAGGTCCTTGGCGTTGGAATAATCCGACTGCGGACGCTCAAAGATGAACCAGCCCATGTGCGCGTGGAAAAAACCCTGCTTGATGTTGTAAGGGTCCTTGGGCGTGTCGACGAAGCGGTGATGGTCGCGGTGCTCGGACGCCCAGTTGAGGGCGGAGCCTTCCCAGGCCGCGGCGCCGAAGAAAAGGTTCAGGAATTTGACGAAAAAAGGGACTTGAAAGGCTTTGTGCGCGAAGAGCCG
>CAZHID010000079.1:0-1044 GCA_964532445.1 uncultured Planctomycetia bacterium
CCGAGTGCATAGCCTCGCGCACCGGGTTATTACCGCGGAACGAGAACGACACGTTGCTCACACCGCCGGAGATCTTGGCGTGGGGGAGTTCCGCTTTAATGAACTTGCACGCCTCGATGAATTCCACGGCGTAGTTGTTGTGCTCCTCGATGCCGGTCGCGACGGCGAAGATATTGGGGTCGAAGATGATGTCCTCAGGAGGAAGGCCGATCTCCTCGGTGAGGATCTTGTACGCGCGGCGGCAGATCGTCTCGCGCCGTTCGAGCGTGTCGGCCTGACCCTGTTCGTCGAACGCCATCACGATCGCCGCGGCGCCGTGGCGTTTGACCTTGCGGGCCTGTTCCTTGAACGGCGCCTCACCCTCTTTAAGACTGATGGAGTTCACGACCGACTTGCCCTGGCAGCACTCCAAGCCCGCTTCGATCACGTCCCACTTGGACGAATCGATCATGACGGGCACGCGCGCGATGTCGGGCTCGGAAGCGATGAGGTGCAGGAACTTCACCATCGCGGCCTTGGAATCGAGCATCGCCTCGTCCATGTTGACGTCGATCATCTGGGCGCCGGCCTCGACCTGCTGGCGCGCGACGGTGAGGGCCTCGTCGTACTTTTCTTCCTTGATGAGCTTGGCGAATTTGGGGGAGCCGGTGACGTTCGTGCGCTCGCCGACGTTCAGGAAACGCGCGCCGGGGTCGAGGTTGAGCGGTTCGAGGCCGCTGTACGACGAGCGCGGGGTTTTGACGGGGACTTTGCGCGGCGCGAGTCCCGAGGCGGCGGCGACCATCGCGGCGATGTGGTCGGGCGTCGTTCCGCAGCAGCCGCCGAGGATGTTGATGTAGCCGCTCTGGACGAAGTCCTTCACGAGCGGCGCCATCTGGTCGGGCCGCTGGTCGTACTCGGCGAATTCGTTCGGGAGGCCCGCGTTGGGGTAACAGCTGATGCGGCAGTCGGCCAGACGCGAGAGCTCGGCGATGTAGGGGCGCATTTCTTCGGCGCCGAGCGCGCAGTTCAGGCCCACGGCGAGGGGCTTGGCGTGCTCGATCG
>CAZHID010000079.1:1054-8290 GCA_964532445.1 uncultured Planctomycetia bacterium
GCCTGCGGCCCGACGCGTCCGTGATCGTGCCGGAGACGATGATCGGGAGCCGCTTGCCGGAAGTTTCGGCGAAGAGGTCGATCGCGTACAGCGCGGCTTTGGCGTTCAGCGTGTCGAAGATCGTTTCCACGATGAGAAGGTCGGACCCGCCGTCCACGAGCCCGCGGATCTGTTCGGTGTAGATCTCGACCAGCTGCTTGAACGTGACCGCGCGGTTGCCCGGGTCGTTGACGTTCTGGGACATGGAAGCGGTGCGGTTGGTGGGCCCGATCGCCCCGGCGACGAACGCAACGCGCGACGGGTCCGCGCGGCGGACCTCGGCGACGGCCTCGACGGCGAGCTTGGCGGAAGCCACGTTCAGCTCATAGACCAGCGCTTCCATCTTATAGTCGGCCATGCTGATCGCGTTGGCGCTGAAGGTGTTGGTCTCGATGATGTCCGAGCCGGCCCGGAGGTACTGGAGGTGGATCTCCCGGATCACGTCCGGCCGGGTGAGGGACAGGAGGTCGTTGTTGCCCTTCAGGTCGTGGGGGTAGTCCCGGAACCGCTCGCCCCGGTAGTCGGCGTCGGTCAGCTTGTACCACTGGATCATCGTGCCCATAGCGCCGTCCAGGAAGACGACCCGGCGGGCCAGAAGATCGATAAGGGGGTGCGGAGCGGAGGAAACCATCGTTTGGGAATTATAACAGGAAACCCTGCCCGGACTCATCGGTATGATTGACCCCACGGGGGCCATCTGTTACATTGTCCCTCTTTACGATGCCCTATTTTGCCTTTACGGCGACGTAGCCAAGTGGTTAGGCAGCGGTCTGCAAAACCGTTTACGCCGGTTCAATTCCGGCCGTCGCCTCCACTTTGCCGGGATGGCGGAATTGGCATACGCTTCAGACTTAAAATCTGACGGGCTTCGGCTCTTGTGGGTTCAAATCCCACTCCCGGCATGAGTTTGCACGACCGGTCGGCTTAGTTCTTTTTAGGTTCCTCAATTTTCGGGCAATTAGCTCAGTTGGTTAGAGCGTTTCCTTGACATGGAAAAGGTCACAGGTTCGAGTCCTGTATTGCCCACCATTCACTCCGAAAAAACAGACAAATGGCCAAAGAAGCACACGATTACACCGACCTCGACAAGCTGAGGCACAGCTGTGCCCACGTCCTGGCCCAGGCCGTAAAAAGCTTTTGGCCCCAGGCCAAGCTCGGCGTCGGCCCCCCGGTGGACCACGGATTTTTCTACGACATCGAACTCGACCATCGTCTCACCGACGAGGACCTCGTGAAGATCGAGGCCAGGATGCGCGAGATCGTGAAGGCCGACTACCCCTATGTTAAGAAGGAAGTCCCGCGGCCCGAAGCGATCGATTTTTTCAAAAAAGCGAACGAGCCCTATAAGCTCGACATCATCGACCGCCTCCCGGCGGACGAAAAAGTGACCCTCGTCGTCGACGGGGACTTCACCGACCTCTGCAAGAACCCCCACGTGCACTCGACGGGGGAGATCAAGGCACTGAAGCTCCTGAACGTCTCGGGCGCCTACTGGCGCGGCATTGAGACCAACCCGATGATGCAGCGGGTGTACGGAACGGCGTTTTTTTCCCAAAAAGACCTCGACGACTCCCTCAAGGCCATCGAGGAAGCCAAGAAGCGCGACCATCGCAAGCTCGGCCGCGAGCTGGACCTCTTCTCGATCCAGGAAGAGGCGGGTCCGGGCTTGGTGTTCTACCACCCCAAAGGCGCGATGCTGAGGTACCTGGTCGAGCAGTTCGTCCGGGAAGAGCACTTGAAGCGCGATTACCTCTTCGTCGGCGGACCCCAGATCCTTAAGAGCGACGTCTGGAAGACCTCCGGCCACTACGACTACTATAAAGAGAACATGTTCATCCACGAAGCCGAGGATGGCAAAGAATACGGCATCAAGCCGATGAACTGCCCCGGCCACATGCTTATCTACAAGACCCAGACCCGCAGCTACCGCCAGTTCCCCTTAAGGTTCTTCGAGCTCGGGAACGTCTGTCGCAACGAAAAGTCGGGCGCCCTGCACGGCCTGCTCCGGGTTCGGAACTTCACCCAGGACGACGCCCATATCTTCTGCCTGCCTGACCAGCTCGAGGCCGAGATCGGCCGCGTCATCGACTTTATGTTCTATATCCTTGGGGCATTTGGGTTTACGGAGTATGAGATCGAGCTCTCGACCCGGCC
Source organism: uncultured Planctomycetia bacterium (assembly GCA_964532445.1). Taxonomy (GTDB): domain Bacteria; phylum Omnitrophota; class Gorgyraeia; order 2-02-FULL-51-18; family JAGOUK01; genus JAGOUK01. The sequence continues at coordinate 3,248 of CAZHID010000079.1, forward strand.
CAAGGAGTCCATCGGGACCGACGAGATCTGGGCCAAGGCCACCGAGGCCCTCCGGGGGGCCCTCGAGAAGAAGGGCCTCAAGTACACGGTCGCGCCCGAGGGCGGGGCCTTCTATGGACCCAAGATCGACCTGCGGATTAAAGATGCTTTGGGAAGGGCATGGCAGTGTAGTACAATACAGTGCGATTTTGCCCTCCCGGAGAAGTTCGAACTTGAGTATGCCTCCACGGAGGGGGATAAAAAGCGTCCCGTCATGCTGCACCGGGCCATTCTGGGGAGCGTCGAACGCTTCCTGGGAACGCTGGTCGAGCATTATGCCGGGGCGTTTCCTTTATGGGTGGCGCCCGTGCAGGTCGCGATGGTGCCGGTGACCGAGGCGCACGACGGCTACGCGCGCCAGGTCCTGAAGCGTTTCGAGGCCGCCGGTGTTCGAAGCCTGTGTCTGGAGGCCAACGACTCGCTCGGCAAGCGTGTCCGGCACGCCAACGAGGAAAAGATCCCCTACACGCTGGTCGTGGGGGACAAAGAAGCTGAGGCCGGGACGGTCACCGTCCGCCGGCGCGGTTCGCGCGACCAGAACGCGATGAGCGTTGAAGATTTTTTGAAGAAGATCGAGACCGAGATCGGTTCGAGGGATTGTTCCTTTTAACCTTAATGGAGGGCGTGAAGTACTTGCAGATCCAACGCGATAGTCAGCTGTGACCGGGGTTTTTCCGCCCAGTTCGAACCCGAGTCCAGGCCCGCGCCCGGGCGGCCCTTTTAGCGGCCCGCGTCCGAGCGCTCCGTACGGCAGCCGTCCCCCCGCGGGATCGCCGCCTCCGGCCTCAACGACCAAGAATCGCATCCGGATCAACCAGTACATCCGCGCCGTCAGCATAAGGCTGATCGACGAGAACGGCGCCCAGCTCGGGGTCATGACCCCGCAAGAGGCGATGGCGTTCGCGACGAAGGCGGAACTCGACCTGGTGGAGATCGCTCCGACGGCCCAGCCTCCCGTCTGCCGTATCATGGATTTCTCGAAGTTCAAGTACGAGCAGGAGAAGAAGGACAAGGAAGCCCGGAAGAAGCAGAAGACGATCTCCCTCAAGGAGATCAAGTTCCATCCGAACATTGACGAGCACGACTACGACTTTAAGAAGAAGCACATCGAGAATTTCTTGAAGCGCGGCGACAAGGTGAAGGTCACCATGGTCTACCGCGGACGGGAAAAGGCCAACACAGAGAACGGCAGGCAGCTGCTGATGAAGTTGGCCGAGGAAGTTTCGCCCATCGGATCGGTTGAATCGGCGCCTGCGAAGGACCGTAATCAGCTCATTATGATCCTTCAGCCGAAACATTAAAGAGGAGCGAGGAGTAATATGCTCAAGACACGAAAAGGCACCGCACGCCGGATCAAACTCCGGAAGTCCGGCAGCTTGAAGCGCGGACGGAGCGGCAAAGGCCATCTGAACGCCCACAAGTCGACGAAGCGCAAGCGCCAGCTGCGCAGACAGGGAGCTATTTCTCCCGCGGACGAGAAGAGAATCAGGAGGTTACTGCCCAATGGCTAGAGTAAGAAACGTTACGGCGACCAAGAAAAGACACAAGAAGTACCTGAAGGCCGCCAAAGGATTCGTCGGCGGACGCGGGAAGCTCTACCGCATGGCCCGCGAGACGGTCCATCGCGCGTGGCAGTACTCCACCGTCCACCGCAGGCTCAAGAAGCGGAACTTCCGGACGCTCTGGATCTCACGCATCTCCGCCGCCGCGGAAGAGAACGGCATCACCTACAGCCAGCTGATGGGCCGCCTTCTCACCGCGCAGGTTCTCCTGGACCGCAAGTCCATCTCGGAGATCGCGCAGATCGATCCGGCCGCGTTCCAGGAACTGGTCAAGATCGCCAAGGCCAATTAAGTCCGCAGTTTCGCTTAAAAATGCCGCCGGACGGTCTTAAAACCTCCGGCGGCTTTTTTTATTTTTCGGGAAAAACATGACGCTTGCCGACAAGAGCCGACAACTGATCACCGAAGCCCCGGAAAAACCCGCCGCCGCGGACTCCGCGGAGACGATCGAGGCCCTGCGTGTGCAATTCCTCGGGCGTAAAGGCGGTCTCGCGGAGCTCACCGGTCTTCTCGGCCAGATCGACCCGGCCGAAAAGCCCGAAGCCGGCCGTGAAGCCAACCGCGCCAAGAACGAGATCACCGCGCTGCTTGACGCGCGCACGGCGGCCGTCAAGGCGTCCGGCGCGTCCGGCTCAGGCGCCGGCGCGGCCAAGCTCGACCTCACGCTCCCCGGCACCGCGCCCGCGACGGGCGGGCTGCACCCCATCACCCAGGTCGTCGACGAGATCTGCGATATTTTTTACCGTCTCGGGTTCCAGATCGTCTCGGGGCCTGAGATGGAGACCGACTACTACAACTTCGAAGCGCTCAATATCCCCGCGGACCACTCGTCGCGCGATGATCTGGCGACGTTCTACCTCGAGAACGGCAAGCTCCTGCGCAGCCAGACCTCGACCGTCCAGACCCGCATCATGGAAAAGGAGCGCCCGCCCGTGAAGGTGCTCGCGCCCGGCCGCGTGTACCGCCCGGACGCGACCGACGCGACCCATTCGTTCATGTTCCACCAGATCGAAGGTCTTTTCGTTGACGAAAAAGTGAGCTTCGCCGACCTGAAGGGTGTGCTGCTCGCGTTCGCGAAGCAATTCTTCGGCAGCGACGTGAAGCTCCGGTTCCGGCCGCACTTCTTCCCGTTCACCGAGCCGTCGGCGGAAGTCGACGTGTCGTGCGGGCTCTGCAAGGGTTCCGGCTGCCGGTCCTGCGGTCAGAAGGGCTGGCTCGAGATCTTGGGCGCCGGTATGATCCATCCGAACGTCCTGCGCGCCGTGAAGATCAGTCCCGAAAAATATTCCGGCTTCGCCTTCGGCTTCGGCGTCGAGCGCATCGCGATGCGGCGCTGGGGCGTCAACGACATCCGGCTTTTTTATGAAAATGACCTGCGTTTCTTGAGGCAGTTCTCCGCATGAAGCTCCCCGTCAAATGGCTCAAGGACTACGTGGACACGGCGCTCAAAGGCGAGAAGCTGGCGGAGCTTTTCACGATGACCGGCACGATGATCGAGGGCGTCGAGCATGTCGACGGCTCGGACGTCCTGCACGCTGAGATCACGACCAACCGTCCCGACTGTCTCTCGGTCCTTGGTCTGGCCGCCGAACTTGCCGCGCTCACACATAAAAAGGTCCGTAAGCCCAAGATCCCCCGCATTCCTTACAAGTTGTCCTCGCGTCTGACGCTCGACGTGAAGGTCCAGGACGCGCGCGCCTGTTCCGCGTACACGTACCGCGTGCTCGACGGCGTCCGGATCGGGCCCGCTCCTGCCGTGATCGCCAAGCCCCTGGAGTGGATGGGGAACAAAGGCGTGAACAACGTCGTCGACATCACCAATTTCGTCATGTTCGAGTCGGGTCAGCCGCTGCACGCTTTTGATTACGACAAGATCGAAGGCAGTCAGATCATCGTCCGCCGCGCGCGCCGCGGGGAGAAGATGATCGGCATCAACGGCGTCGAATATGCGCTCGACGAACGTATCCTCGTCATCGCCGATGCTAAGAAGCCCATCGCCATCGCGGGCGTCATGGGCGGCAAGGCCACTGAGATCACGCCCAACACCCAGCGCGTGGTCCTCGAATCGGCCCGCTTCGATCCCGTGCTGGTGCGCCGCGCCGCGCGCTTCCTCAAGATCGCCACCGACTCGAGCTACCGCTTCGAACGCCCGATCGAGCCTGGTTGGGTCGCGTGGGCCTCGGACCGCGCCGCGTCGCTCATGATCCAGCACGCCAAGGCCTTCGCCGCGTCGCCGTTCGAGACGTTCGGCGTCCTCAAGCCCAAGATCTACCCTTCGGTCAAAATTTTTAAGAAAACGCTCGACCGCGTGATGGGCCGCAATTACTCGATGCTCGAGGCCGCCCGCATCCTCGGTTCGCTCGGTCTCAAGGTCCGCAAGATCTCGCCGCGCTACGTGAAGGTCGCCTACGCGCCGCACCGCACGGACATCCGTCAGGAATGCGACCTGGTCGAGGAGATCGTGCGCGTGGACGGCTTCGACAAGATCCCGACGACGCTGCCCGCCACTCGGTACACGTCCGCCGAGCGCCGCGAATCGCCGTACCACGAGATCCGCGCGCTCAAGAGCCATCTCGTCTCCCAGGGTCTCTGGGAAACGGTCACGTTCAGCATGGTCTCTCAGGAAGACCTGAACCGTCTGCGTTACCCGAAGAACGAGGCGCTGCTCAAGATCTCCAACCCTTTAAGCCAGGAGCAGGAAGTGCTCCGTCCGACCGGGATCGTCGGACTTCTTGGCGCGATCCGCCATAACTTGAACCGCAAGGAGAAGGACCTGGCGTTCTTTGAGGTTTCGCACAGGTTCTATCAGGCGCGCGAAGAGGACGTTCTCACGATCGCGGTCACGGGCGACGCGGCGCGCAGCTGGTCGGGGCGGCAGGCGGCGGACTTTTTCTTCCTCAAAGGTCTTATCGAGAACATCTTCAAGGCGGCGGACCGTCGGATGCCCGAATGGAAGACGGCTCCCATGTGGCCGGACATGCTCACCGGGACGCTGACGCTCGACGCGCCCACGGAGTTCCAGATGGGCTTCGCGGGAGCCGTCTCCGAGGATGTCCTGAAGGCCTGGGACATCGCCCAGCCCGTGTACGTCGCGGAGATCATCCTCGAGGACCTGCTCAAGCTGCCGCGCGTGAGCCGCCGGTTCACCGAATTGCCCAAATTCCCGTCCGTCCGCCGCGACATCGCGGTGCTGATCGCCCGCAGCGCGCCCGTCGCCGAGATCCAGAAGACGGTCCAGGCCGCCGCAGGGGAACGGCTCACGCGGGTCGAGCTCTTTGACCTCTACGAAGGCAAGAACATCCCCAAGGACAAGCGCAGCCTCGCGTTCTCGCTTCAGTACCAGAAGCCTGACGGCACCTTCACCGACGACGAGATCGCCGGATTGCAGGCGGCCGTCGTCGAATCCCTCAAAAACACCTACGGCGCCGAGCTGCGCCAGTAA
>CAZHID010000080.1:0-3629 GCA_964532445.1 uncultured Planctomycetia bacterium
CTTTCGAGGGCAAGGTCGAACGGGAGCCACGCATGGCCGCGGACTTCCTCCGGCTGAATACGGACTTCGTCGGTCTCGACCCAGCCCAAAAAATACGTGACCGTCTTGTCGATCTCCCTGCCGCGTTTCACCGTGTCGTAATGCTCCGTGAACACCCGGTCTTCGCGCGCATCCACACGGTCGATGCCCGTCTCCTCGCGCAATTCGCGCAACGCGGTCTCCATCGGTGTTTCGCCCGCTTCCGCGTGACCCTTGGGAAAGGACCAATGCCCGGCGCGGTGTTGGATCAGGAGGTACAGGAGCGTTCCGCCGTCGCGGCGGACCGGGACGATGCCGAACGAACGTTCCTTAAGCGGGGCCAACTTCGGCTTTCAGGATCAGCTCCGGATGACGGTACCATTTGAACTCGAGCAGGTTGTTGGAGGGATCGGTCAGGAAGAACGTCCGGTGCTCGCGCGGCGTGCCGGCGAAACGCCGGAAATGCCGCTCGAAGAACGCCACGTCCTCGATCGTCGCGCGCTGCAGCAGTTCCTCGAATTCGTTCTCACGGTCGAAGATGATGCCGAAGTGGCGCGGGTACATGACCACCTTCGCGGGGACATCGGCCGGGCTCAGGTGCGCGACGGCCTGATGTCCCCAGAAGTTGATGATGCAGCGGTGTTTTTCGACGAGGTCCACGCGCCGGCCGAGCCGGTCGTGGTAATAGCTCACCGTTTCGGCGATGTCCCGGACCGGGAACGCCAGGTGGAAAACAGGCAGAGCGCTCACCGCCGTACGGATCCCCGGACTTAGTTCAGCGGCTCGGCCTTGCGGTAGGGCATCGTGAGCAGGTAGTGCGCGTCACCCACGACCGCGACGACCGGCTTCACGACGAGACCCGCGGCGCCGATGATCGGATTGGCTTCCGAAAAGATCGGGCAGCCGGCGCCGTGCTTGCACTGGCTGGAACCGAGCGCGCACGAGGAACCGGCACGATGATCGCCGGAGATGCCGGCAAGGTCGAAGGCGCCGACCCGCGCGACTTGGGCGGGCTTGGAGCAGGACCGGCACGATGTGCAGGCGTGGTCCGCGGCGGGCGTGTAGGCCCGGAGCGCGTGCGCTTCGCCGGTCCCCAAAATGGTCATTGTTAAAAGTGAGAGCAAGGCCAGACCCTTTTTCATGATCGCTCCTTTTTCTTCGTACACGTTATCGAACCAACTGATGCTGTCTTTTCAAAAACCGTGGTTTTTTCAGCAGGCTGCCGGCGAGAAGCTTGCGACGCTCACCTGCTGCGCGACCTTCCCCAGAAGCTCATTGAACGCAACGGCCGATGCCGACTGCGGGTATTTCAAGATCACCGGCATTCCGTCGTCCGCCGCCTCGCGCACCACGGACTCGAGCGGCACTTCACCCAGGTACGGGATCTCGAGCGCCGCCGCGGCCGAGGCCACGGTCCCGTGACCGAACACATGCTCCCGCGAACCGCAGTTGGAGCAGGTAAAAAAACTCATGTTCTCCAGGATCCCCAGGATCCGCACGCCCGTCTGCTGGAACATGCGCAGCGTCTTGCGCGCGATCGTGAGGCCGACATCCTGCGGCGTCGACACGATGATGCCGCCCGCGAGCGCGGTGCTCTGCGCGAGCGTGAGATGGACATCGCCCGTACCGGGAGGCAGGTCCACAAAAAGATAGTCGAGCTCACCCCAGTTGACGTCGAAAAGGCACTGTTCCAAAGCTTTGTGGGCCATCGGCCCTCTCCAGATGAGCGGCTTGTCGCCCTCGGCCAGATACCCCATCGACATGAGCTTGACGCCGTGGGCCTCGGCCGGCTCGATGCGGTTGCCGACCGCGCGGATCGCGCGGCCTCCGCGCATCATGATCGGAATGCTGGGCCCGTAAATGTCCGCGTCGAGCAAGCCGACGCGCGCGCCCGTGGCTGCCAGTCCCGCGGCCAAATTGCAGGTCACCGTGGACTTGCCGACGCCGCCTTTGCCGCTGCCGACAGCGATCAGGTTGCGCACGCCCGGAACGGCCCGGCGCTCACCCGCCGCGGGAAGCGCCTTGCGCACGTCCGCGGTCATCGTGACTTCAACGGCCGTCACGCCCGGCAGTTCTTTCAGAAGCGTCTCGGCCTGGGTCCGCATCTGATCCTTGACCGGGCAGGCCGGCGTGGTCAGGTTGATGCGCACGGCGATCCGGGTGCCGCCGGCGGCCGGGCTGATCACGACGTCCCGCACAAAGCCCAATTTGACGATGTCCTGACCCAGGTCCGGATCCTGGATCCGGCTTAATTTTTGCAAGACTTGTTCTTCGGTGATCATAAAGATTAATTATAGCATAGTCTCAGCGGGTGTAGGTCCTGGGTACTTTGGGGTGGATCCCGCATAGGATCTCATACGGGATGGTCCCGGCGTGGCGGGCCAATTCCTCCGCGGTGATCCGCTCGCGGCCCGAGGCGCCGATCAGCGTCACTTCTTCCCACAGACGCGCGCTTTTCCAAGCCCCCAGGTCCACCATGATCTGGTCCATCGTCACCCGCCCCGCGATCGGGAACGAACGGCCCCGGATGAGGACCCGGGAACGATTCGACAGCCCCACCGGGTAACCGCTGGAATAACCGATCGGCAGCGTCGCGATCACGGAGCGGCGCCGGGTCCGGTACGTCGAACGGTAGCTGATGCAGGTCCCCGCTTCGACCGTCTTCAAAAAAGCGATCCGCGTGCGAAGGCTCATCACGGGCTCAAGTCCCGGGTCCGACCCCGCGCCGAGCGGGTTCACGCCGTACGCCGACAAGCCCGGCCGCACGAGGTTGAAGTGCGACGTGCGGAAACGAAAAAGTCCCGGGCTGTTGGCGGCGTGGGCGTACCGGAGACTTTCCGGGTGCATGTCGCGAAAAAGCTCAATGGCCATCTGGAAGATCAGGACCTGTCGCCGGGTGCGCGCTTCGTCCGGCTGGTCCGCGCCCGGAAAGTGCGTGTACGCGCCCTCGAGCTCGACCGATTTGAGCTTGTGCAGCGAGAACAAAAAAGCGAGCGCGCGGCGATGGTCCTCGCCCAACCGGCCCATCCCCGTGTCCACTTCGGCGTGCAGCTTCACGCGGCGGCCGAGACGGCGCGCGGCGCGGTCCACGCGCTCGCCTTCTTCCGCCGAAGAGACCGAGAACGTGACGCCCGCCCGGATGAGCGGCGCGGTCCAATCCGGGTGCGCGGGCGCAAGCAGGAGGACGGGTTTGCGGAAGCCCGAGTCGCGCAGTGCCATCGCCTCTTCGGGTGCGGCAACACCGAAATAGACCACCGACGCGTCGCGCGCGGCCGCGCGGGCGATCGGGAGCATCCCATGGCCGTAGGCGTCCGATTTGACGACGAGCAGGATGCGCGCGCCGGGCGAGAGCCGGGAGCGGATCCGGGCCAGGTTGCGGCGGAACGCACCGAGGCGGACCTCAGCGCGGTTGACGCTTGGCGGGGTTCGGCGCGGTGACATTGCAGGTGTCCTCATAAAGGTATTCCGGGAGCGCCCGGAGCGGGTCGTCGAAACACTTCTCTTCCCAGCGTTCGCGCGCGAGCGCGAGCAGGCGTCCCGGATGGGGATGCCATAGACGTTTGTAGCGGACAACGGCGCCGCGGCCGAACTTGCGCGCGATCACGTCGGCG
>CAZHID010000080.1:3639-8268 GCA_964532445.1 uncultured Planctomycetia bacterium
CGGCGAACATCATCACCGCGTCCCCCGTGTACAGCGTGCCGGCCTCCAGCTGGAACAAGAAGTCGCCCGTGTGCACCAATCCCGGGGCTTTGATGACCTTCCCCGCCTCGTACGTCGCGGTGAAGAGGCGGTTGCGGCGCGCATCCTGAACGACGCAGACGCGGCGCTTCTCGCGCCGGAGATTGGCGGCGACGATCTCGAGGCTCGAGAGCAGGATGAGCTTCGCACCGGTCGCGTACGCGAGCGTCTTGGCCGCGGTGACACCGACACGGGTGCCGGTGAATGACCCGGGACCGCGGGCGGCGGCGACGAAGTCGAGTTTGGACAAGTCCAGACGGATCTTTTTGGACAACGCGTCGAGCGTCACGAAAAGTTTTTCGGAATGGTAGGCCAGGCCTGAGGACCGGGCTTCCGCCGTGCGGCCGGAGCAGGCGGCCGCGAGGACCAGCGCGTGGCCGGTCGTGTCCCACGCGACGCCGCGCAATTTGGGGGCGGTCGGGGCTTTGTGACTCATCGCTTCCCTTTTAGTTTTTTGGCCGGCGGCGTCAACGATGCGGGGGTGCCGCAAGCTTCGAACGTGATGGAGCGGGCGCCTCCGTCCTCGTGCGCGAAGCGTATCTTGAGAAAATCCTTCGGCAGCCAGTCCGCGGCGCGCTCACCCCATTCGACCGCCGTCACCGCGTCCCGCTCGAACATCTCACAGAGCCAATCGCCGGTGTCGGGGCCGATGGATTCCAGTCGGTACAGATCGATGTGGACGAGCATGATCCGGCCCGGGTATTCGCGCGCGAGGACGAAGGTCGGGCTGCCCGCTTCACGCGGCGCGGCCTTGAAGCCCAGGCCCTCGGCCAGGCCTTTGACGAACGTGGTCTTGCCCGCTCCTAGCGGCCCCTCCAGCACGATCACGCCGGGACGGACGCGGCGGCCGAGCTCGGCTCCGAGACGGCGCGTCGCCTCAGGATCCGAAGTGATGGTCCGGCGCGGGGGGAAGTTTTTCTCGTTTGCCATGGGATGAGAGGATGCTGAAGCCCTGTTGTTTGGGGACGATGCGGCCGATCCGGGTGAAACGCATCCGGCCGGCGGCGGCGCGGTCGCGCTCCAGACGCTCCGCGTCCTTGGGTCCTAACGCAAAAAGCAATTCGAAATCCTCGCCGTCGAGCAGGGCCGCCGCGACGCCGCGTCCGCGCGTGTCCGGATGGACCGGGATCCGCCGCGCGTCCAATTCCGCGCCGACACCCGACTCGGCGCATAGAAGCCTCAGGTCCTTGGCGAGCCCGTCCGACAGGTCCATCATCGCGCGCACGCGGTAACCGCGCATCAGGAACGCCGACTCCTTGAGCCGCGGAACGGGACGCAGGTGACGGCCGGACGCGAGCGAACCGCCGAGACGGCCGGTCACGAACAGCGCGTCGCCCGGACGCGCGCCTGACCTGAGCGCCATTTTACCGCTTTTATAAGACCCGGCGACAAAAACGGCGATCGTCACGCGCTCCGCGCGGCAGGTGTCCCCTCCGCCCAGCCGCACGCCGGCCGGACGCATCGCTTTTTCCATCCCGAGCTGGATCGCGCGCGCGTCGGCCGCGCTCAAGTCCCGGGGAAGCCCCACCGCGGCCAGCGCGTACTCAGGGACAGCCCCCATCGCCGCGAGGTCGCTCAGCGTGACGGCCATGGCCTTGTAGCCCCAATCCTCGGGCCGCGAATTTTTGCGCGTGAAGTGCACGTTCTCGACGATCATGTCGGTCTTGAGCACCGTCCGGCGGGAACCGCGCACGACCGCCGCGTCGTCCCCGATACCGACCGTCACGCGCGCGTCTTTGGGCGTCCGGCGGCGGATCCAGTCGATGAGCCCCGTCTCGCTCAGCCGCTTCACTGCCCCGCCCCCTTGATCCAGAACGTCGCCGCGAGCATCGCGCAATTGTGCGTCATGTGCAGCACCGCGCCCGGGACCACCGAACCGCTGCGCTCGTACAAAAGGTTCAACGCCAGGCCCAATATCAGGATCGGCACGAAAGCGATGCCGTGGCCGTGCAGCGCCGCGAAGAGCACGCTCGTGATCAGCGCGCCGCGCCACACGCCGGTCCGCGCCTTGAACACCGGGTACAGGAACCCGCGGAAAAAGATCTCCTCGAACCATGGCCCGAGAACGCCCATGAACACCGCGAAACCCCAGAGCGCCGCGGCGTTGGGCTCGGTGTACAGCACCTGGACCGGCGTCTGCACTGGGGGCTGTATCTTGAGGAGGCCCAGAACGGCCATCAGAAGTCCCAGCATCGCCGCGTACACCGGGATCATCGCGAGATACCCCGCCAATCCCCAGAAGCTTTGGGTCCAGCCGCGGTTAAAGTTCCAGCCCAGGTCCTTCCAATCGCCGCCGAGCCGCCGGACGAGCCGCCCAAGGAACACGAGCACGAGCACCGATCTCAGCAAGGAGCCGGTCATGAGCGCCAGGTTGAGCGAGCCGAGTTTGAGCCAGGAAAAAATGAACCCGAGCGCGGACGAAAAAACGAGGTCCAGGAAGAACAGGAGCACCATCGCCTTGAAGGCCTCGGACGCGCCCCACAAAAGCCGCGGAGACCCGAAGCGTTCCATCCACCGCTCGCCGCGGCGGTAAGACTGGAGCCAGGCCGTGCCCCAGATCCCGCCGAGCAGCACGAGCGCCCCCAGGATCAGGACCACCGATCCGATCACGAGCCGCGAGCCTGGCGCTTGCAGGAGCCCCTCGCCGATGGACTCGATCCGGCGCGCCGTCTCGAGCCGCTCGCCTTCCGAAAAAGTCTCGGGAACGCCGGCCGCCTTCGGCATCACCCACGAAGCCGCCATGACCGCTGTCAGGCACGCGGCCATCAGGAACGTCCAAGGCTCGCGGCGGATCCAGTTCCAGAGCGGGAGAAAGAACTTCATGCGGACGGCAGCCGGAAGAAGGCCTTGGCGTTCCGGGTCGTGTCGGACAGCACTTTTTCGAGCGTCTCGCCGCGCAGCTCGGCGATCTTGGCCGCGACCAAACGCGCCCAGGAAGGCTCGTTGCGCTCACCGCGGTGCGGCACGGGCGCCAGGTACGGCGCGTCGGTCTCGACGACGTAGCGGTCCGCCGGGACACGCCGGGCGGCTTCCTGGAGCGGCGCGGCGCTTTTGAACGTGACGATGCCGCTGAACGAGACCAGGAAACCCGCGGCGAGCACGCGCTCGAGCTCCTCGGGTCCGTAGGTGTAGCAGTGAAAAAGTGCCTTTAGGTTTGGATGACGTTTCTGTCCGGCCTCGAGACGGCCCATGGTGTCGTCGAACGCGTCGCGGGAATGGACCACCACGGGCAGATCGAGCTTCGCGGCCAGGTCGATCGCGCGGTCGAACACGCGGAGCTGGACCTCGCGCGGCGCCTCACTTTTAAAATAATCCAGCCCCACCTCGCCCACGGCCACGGTCTTTTTGAACCCGGCGGCGGCCGCTTCGATCCTCGCGTCAAAATCCTCCGCGGCCAAATGCGCGGAATGCGGGTGGAAGCCGAGCGCAACGAAACATTCGGGCCGCTTGGCGGCGATCTCGATCACCCGCGTGTTCGTCGCGTCATCCACGCCGACCAGGATCATCGCCTCCGCCCCATCGGCCACGGCGCGGTCGAGCACCGCGTCTCGATCCGCGTCGAAGGAATCAAAGTACGGGTGGCAATGAGTGTCGATGTAGCGGTTCATGAGCGTCCACCCGCTGCAGCGCGGAGACGCGCCGCTTCCCGCCCGATCGCGCGGGCGCAGGCGGCGAGCCCTGAAGCTTCCGTGAAGTGACCGAATGAGACCCGCAAGGACGCGCGGGCCGCTTCGGGCCCGAGGCCCATAGCCTCGAGCACATGCGACGGCTCGACCGAGCCGGCGGCGCAGGCGGAACCGCTCGAGACCGAAAAACCCGCCAGATCGAGCGCCCGCACGAGCGCCGTTCCGTCGACCGGGGCCGCGCCGGCCGCACCCGAACCATCCAAGCGCAGGCTCACCGTTTGCGGCACCGTCCGCGCGGGGTCGCCGTTCAACGCCCAGCCCGCCGCGGACGCCTCGAGTTCCTTCAAAAAGATCGTCCTGAGTTCCTGGATCTTCGCGGCGCCCTCGACCCTAAGACGTTCCGCGACCCTCGCCGCGGCGCAAAAAGCGGCCGCCAGCTCCGGGCTCTCGGTCCCGGCGCGCAGGTTGTTCTCCTGGGGGCCACCGTGCGTGAGGGCCAGAAGCTTGGTTTTGCGCGCGACGTAAAGCGCGCCGATCCCTTTGGGACCGTATGCCTTGTGAGCGGTGAACGAAGCGGACGAGCATCCCGCGAGCGAGACCGGGAGTTTGCCGAACGCCTGCACCCAATCCACGTGCAGCGGGACTCCCCGCTCCGCGCAGAGCGCCGCCGCCTCTTCGGTCGGCTGGATGACGCCGGTCTCGTTGTTGACGCGCATGAGCGCCGCGACGGCCGTATCGGGCCTGAGCAGTTTTTTGAGCGCGTCGAGGTCCGCGCGTCCGTCGGCATGAGCGGGGATCCTCTGAACTTCAAATCCCTCGACCCTGAGCGCCTCCGCCGCGTCCAACACGGATGGATGCTCGATCGCGCTCACCAGCACATGACGCTTGTCCGCCGTCGAACGGGCATGACGGGCGATGCCTTTGA
>CAZHID010000081.1:0-3778 GCA_964532445.1 uncultured Planctomycetia bacterium
CTGAAGGTCCTGGTGCTGGAAGACCCGTCCGTGCCGGTCTTTTACGCTCAAGCGTCTTTTCGAGGCGGGGTCATCGAAGAGACTTCGTCGGACAACGGCGCGTCCGCGCTGGCTGCGGAATTGCTGCTGCGCGGGACCCGCCGCCTCGACCAGGAGGCGCTGGCGGAGCAGCTCGCCGATTGGGGCGGGGACGTGTCCTCCTTTGCTGGACATCACACCTTCGGGTTCGTGATGTCGGGGCTGAGTGAGCACCGCCGGGAACTGCTGGGTCTGATGGGCGAGATCATCACGGACAGCGCCTTTGATGCCGCGGAGTGGAAAAAAGCACACGAGGACCAGCTCCAATCAGTTCTCTCCGAGAAAGAAGACATTTACAATGCCGCCGGGATCTTCCTGTCCGCGGCCGTTTACGGCGAGCATCCCTACCGTCAATCCTCGAACGGCACCGAAGCCTCGCTGGCGAAATTGACCCGGGAGACAACGCTGGATTTTTACCGCAAGCGTCTGGCATCGCCGAGGATGATCATCGGCGTCGCCGGAGATGTCCGCGCGGAGGACGTCCGGAAGGTGCTCGAGCGCGCGCTCGGCAAGATCGCCCGACAGGCTCCGTCGGCGCCGCCCGCGGCGGCCGCCATGCCGGCACTGGACCGGCCGGTCCGTCTGCAGGAAACGCTCAAGCGCGAACAGGCGGTCGCGATGCTCGCGTTCCGTTCCGTTCGCGTGGACGATCCGCGCCGCTACGCGTTCCAGGTCCTGAACGCCGTGATGAACGGGAGCGCGGGACGCCTCTATCAGCACATCCGGGGCGTGCACGGCATGTCGTACGTCATCAATTCGGGCCTTCAGCTGGGCCTGGACCCGGGACATTTCGTTTTTTACGCGGGCGTGAAGCCGGACGAGGGTGACCGGGTCTTGGAACTCCTCGCGGAAGAAGCCGCGAAGCTGCGCGCCGGAGGCGTCACGGAAGAAGAACTGCGTCAGGCGAAAGAACAGCTGATCGGCAATCATGAACATTCGATGGAATCCCGCGCGTCCGTTCTTCAGGAGGCCGTCACCGACGAGATCCTGGGACTCGGCTTCGAAGAGATGGACCGGTTCGCGGACGGGATCCGCGCCGTCACCAAAAAGGACGTGGAGGACATCATCCGCGAGTTCATCGATCCCGACCGCAGCGTGGGCCTCGTGGTCGCGCCCGGCCGCACAAGTCCTGCCGCCGAACCGAAGAAGAGGAGCTGACCGATGAGCGACATCCGTTTTCCTGAGAAAAAAGTGGACGAGGCCTGGAAGCAGCAGATCGAGGAGGAGCGTCAGCGCCTCGAATCCGCGGCCCTGGCCCGCGAGCCCAAGACCGCCAAAGGGGACGCCTCTCCCGCGGCGAAGGGCGCCGCTGAGCCTGCCGCCGCCGGACCCGCGACGAGCAAGCAGTTCGTGGGACTGCTTCAGATGTTGGCGATGCAGGCCTACATGGCGCTCGGCGAAATGGAAAGCCCCGTGACCGGTGCCGTCGAAGTGAACCTCCCCCAGGCCAAGGCTTTTATCGACCTTCTGACCTCCCTCCAGGAAAAGACCAAGGATAACCTCTCGAAAGAAGAAGAGGATTCCCTCAATTCGCTCGTGTACGAGCTGCAGCTCAAGTTCACCGAGCGGAAGGCCGGCATCCGGTGACCGAAGCGGCCTGGTTCCTGGCCGGCCTCGCCGCGGGATCTGGCCTTGTTTTTTTTCTTCTGACCTTCCGTTCCAAGCGTTCCGCGGAGGCCGCCTCGCAGATGCTCGCGCAGTCCGCCGCGCAGAGCAAGGCGCAGACCGACGAGCTGATCCGCAACCTGGAGGCGCGCTTCGGCGAACTCTCGCTCAAAGCGCTCTCCCAATCCACCGGTGAATTCCTCAAGCTCGCGGGCACGCAGCTCAAGGGCGAGCGCGAGACCGACGCGCGCGAACTCGACGGCAAAAAAGCGCTGATCGACCAGCGTCTCTCGCAAATGAATTCCGAATTGGAAAAAGTCTCCCGCGTCATCCAGACGCTCGAAAAGGACCGCGAGGAAAAATTCGGCCAGCTCGTCAATCAGCTCAAGAACCACGGCGAACAGACGGCGCTCCTCCAGCAGACCACTCAGACGCTCAAGGAGGCGCTGGCCAGCTCCAAATCAAGAGGGCAGTGGGGCGAGCGGATGGCCGAGGATGTCCTGCGCCTTGCCGGCTTCGTCGAAAATCTGAACTACCTCAAGCAAAAAAGCATCGCCGGCATCGGCTCCACCCCGGACATCACGTTCCTGCTGCCCAAGAACCTCAAGCTCAACATGGACGTTAAATTCCCTTACGACAACTACGTGCGCTACCTGGAGGCGTCGGTCGACACGGAGCGCGAACGCTTCAAAGGCGACTTCCTGCGGGACGTCAAAGCCAAGGTCAAGGAGGTGACGTCGCGGGATTACATCAACCCGGAGCAGAACACGCTCGATTATGTCCTGCTTTTTGTTCCGAACGAGCAGATCTACGCGTTCATCCATGAGCACGACCCGGAGCTCATGGACACCGGGATCCGCAAACGCGTCGTTTTTTGTTCCCCGATCACGCTGTTCGCGGTGCTCGCGGTCATCCGGCAGGCCGTGGACAACTTCAGTCTGGAACAGACCTCCAACGAGATCCTGACGCTGCTTTCCAAGTTCAAGAAGCAGTGGGGGCTCTTCCTGGACAAAATGGACAACGTCGGCAAGAAGATCGACGCGGCCCAGAAGGAATTCCTGGACCTTTCCGGCACGCGCCGCAACCAGTTGGAGCGTCCGCTGAACCGGATCGATGAGATCCGGCGCCAAAAGGGGCTGGCGGGGGACGACGGTGACGCGGCCGCTGAGCCGCCCGCGCTGGATACGGAGACGTCCTCAAACCCTGTCTAAAGCCTAGTATCGGCTTATACGCCTTTATACGGCTTATCCTTTATTAATATTTATTTGCTTTTTCCGCAAAGCCCCTCCTGTGATACAATAACTATTACTAAGTAGTGCCTGGAACCTCCGTGAGCAGAAAAACAAGGTGAAGTATGGACGAGTGCGTCGCCAAATTCCCTAAGAACAAGTTCGAAGAAGTCCGCGTTCAGATCAAGGAGTTCAAGGGGTACGACCTGGTGGATATCCGTGTGTTCGCGTCCGCGAAGGACGGTGAGGAAAAGGTTCCCACCGGCAAAGGCGTCTCGATCAACGTGACCCATTTTCTGGACTTGAAAAAAGCCATTTTGGCCGCAGAAGAAACGCTGCGCAAACACAACCTGTTGACGGAATAGGAATAGAGGTATTTTGCACGTGAGCAAGATCATCGACTCGCTCCAAAAGCGTTTTGGAACCGCCTCTGAAGCGGAGCTTCCGCAGTCCGCGCCGGGAGGTTCCTCCGACCGGTCCACGCGCCAGCAGATCCACGAACAGCTTGCCGATGTCTACTTCCAAGGCCCCAAGCAGCAGCTCACCGAGGAAACCGCGGCGGGATTCCATGCGCCCACCGTGGTCCGTGTCGTCGACCGCTCCCGCTCGTACTTCATGCCATGGCTCCTCACGCTGGTGGCCCTGGCTCTTTCGACCTTCGCGCTTTTTTCGACCAAGCGGATCGCCATCGACGTGCGCATCAGCGATGTCGCGTCGGCTCCTCAGACACCGCCCGCCGCAGCTCCGGCGGCCAAAGCCGTCCATCCCGCGGCGACGCCGATCGCCGAGGTCGTCACGCTCGCGCCGTCCGACTTCATCTTTTCGGGAGCGGCGCTCCTTCGGAGCTCCAAGGAAAAACATAAACT
>CAZHID010000081.1:3788-5639 GCA_964532445.1 uncultured Planctomycetia bacterium
GTCAGGTCTCGCGTACGCGCACGCGGTCTTCAACCCGCCGCTGCCCGCGCTCGGCAAGCGTCTCTATCTGGAAGCGAGGGGGATGCGCGGCGGCGAACAGTTCGAGATCGTCCTCAAGGACGCCAATGGCAACACCAGCTTGAACTGGAAGCAGCTCGTTCCGTTCACGGACGGTCTGTCATCCGAGTGGCAGCCGGCCATCATCGATTTTGAACCGACCCAGTTCTTCAACCCTGACGCGATCCAGCAGCTCCGGATCGAGTTCGGTTCCCAGCGCACCGGCAACGCCGCCGACGCGACCCTCATGATCCGCAACCTTCAGTGGATCCCCGCGGAGAGTTCCGCCGGATGATCATCGCGGTCACCAATCAGAAGGGTGGCTGCGCTAAGACGACCACCGCCATCAACCTGGCCGCGTCGCTGGCCGCGCTCTGCCACCGCACGCTCCTGATCGACCTGGACCCGCAGACGCACGCCTCCATCGGCCTGGGTCTCAAGCCCGATCAGCTCGCCGC
This sequence comes from uncultured Planctomycetia bacterium, assembly GCA_964532445.1. Classification (GTDB taxonomy): domain Bacteria; phylum Omnitrophota; class Gorgyraeia; order 2-02-FULL-51-18; family JAGOUK01; genus JAGOUK01. The sequence continues at coordinate 4,304 of CAZHID010000081.1, forward strand.
GTCCGTTTACAACGTTCTTTCGGATCGATCCGACCAGAAGCAGTTTATCGAGAACATCATCCGCCCCTACGCGGATAATTTCGACGTGGCCCCGGGCCACGTGCTGTTGTCGACGATCGAGCAGGAGTTCGTCGAGAAGGACCAGGCGGTCGGCAAGCTCAAACAGGTGCTTGAGAACATGGTCTTTCCGTACGAATACATCATCCTGGACTGTCCGCCGAGCCTTGGCTTTTTGACGTTCAACGCGCTGTTCGCCGCCGACCTGGCGCTGGTGCCGATCGAGCTGGGTTCCTTCGCGCTGCTCGGAGTCGCGAAGCTCCTGAGCATGATCGAGCTGATCCGGGTCAAGATGCAGCACGCGCCGCGCGTCTTCGCGCTCATGACGATGATCGACCTGCGCAGCCGCTTTTCCAAGGACATGATGGTCCGCGTGCAGGACGCTTTTCGGGACAATCTTTTCGAAACGATGATCCGTCAGAACGTCGCCTGCCGGGAGTCGCAGCTGGCCGGGATCCCCGTGCGGCAGCACAGCCCCAAGTCGCGCGCTTCCGAGGATTACGACGCGCTCGCGCGAGAGATCGCGCAGAAACTTGGCGACGAGCCCGCACGGCGGTCCGAAGCGGTCGAAGCGGGTCCGCGGTACGACACGCGTTCCCGCGTGCGCGACTTCGCGTTCCAGGCGTCGGCCGCGCGTCAGGTCTATTTAGTGGGCGATTTTAACAACTGGCGGCTTGACGAGTCCTCCAAGCTCTGGGACCAGGGCAAGGGCGCCTGGCAGAAACGCCTCCACCTCGAGCCCGGCCGCTATCGTTATAAATTCGTCGTGGACGGCAAATGGGTGGCCGATCCCTCCAACAACCTCGCCGAACCCAATCCTTTTGGCGGGATCGATTCGGTGATCGAGATTGAGTGAGCATGAAACAGGCTTTTATATCGTCCCTCGTATCCCTCTTCCCGCTGCCCCAATACGTCGTCGTCCTTGAGGACACGGAAAAAACACGCCTCGTCCCGATCTGGATCGGCGTCAGTGAGGGGAACGCGATCGCCCTCGAGATGAACGGCGAGAAGTTCCCGCGCCCGCTGACCCACGACCTCATGGTCAACGTCTTCGGCGACCTGGGCGTCACGGTCGAGCGCGTCACGATCACGGACATCAAGGACAACAGCTACTACGCGGAGATCACGCTCGTGTTCAACGGCAAGACCCACGTGATCGACGCGCGCCCTTCGGACTCCCTTGCCATCGCGGTCCGGACCAAGTGCCCGATCTTCATCGATCCCAAGGTCCTGGAAAAATGTCCCACCGTCGAAAAGCCCATCAGCAAGGACGAGGTGG
>CAZHID010000081.1:5649-8265 GCA_964532445.1 uncultured Planctomycetia bacterium
GAAGACCATGACCGCGGAGGAATTTTTCAAACAGCTGGAAGCGTCACCGGGCAAGAAAAAAGACGCCGATTACATCCTGGGGCCCGACGCGCCCGAGATGGGCGAGGACGCGGATGACGGGGATGACTTCGACGAGGAATCGGACGACGAGGACGCGGACGAAGACGAGGGTGAGGAGCCGGAACCGCCTACCGGGCCGAAGGGATGATCCGTTCCTGTTGTCCCGGAACCCGCGTGTTGAAGACGGCCCTTCTGGTGACAGGACTTTTCTTGGGTCTGACCTCAACCGCGATCTCGGCTGAAACGGCCGCATCCGCGGCAGAGACCGCCGAGCCGACCGCGGACCCTCTCGCGGTGGAATTGGACCTCATGGGCAAGCGCCTTCGCCGGGGTACGGCGAATGCCGGGCTCGGATGGCTCGAGATCCCCGCCGGTGTTCAGGAGATCGGGAATCAGCACGGGATCGGCGCCGCGGCGACCTGGGGCCTGGTCCACGGTTCAGGCCGCGCGGTGCAGCGGACCGCGGTCGGACTTTTTGAGATCCTGACCTTTCCGTTCAAGCTGACCCAGAACAACAAGCCCATCATCGAGCCCGAATTCGTCCTCGACAAACCCAAGGCGGAAGCTCCGGCGCCCGCTCCGGCTGAAACGCCCGCCTCCTCATGAAGGACGCCGCCGTTATGCGCGATCCGCAGGAGCCTCAGGCCCGCATGGATCAGCTGGCGGTGCATCCTGCGTTCGAGCCTGCGCTCCGGGACCTGGCAGCGCGTCCCGACCGGATCACTGAAGTGTGGACCCGAAAATATCTCGATCATTTCCAGGACCGTCCGTACTTAACCTCAGGCCGCGTGAACCGCGTTCTGGGGCCGTTGACCCGTCAGTACCTCGATTGCCTGGTCCATCTGGACATGACCCGTTTCAGTGAGGAGCTTGAGCGTTCCGCCCGCTCCTTCTTTGAGCTTTCGACGCCGTTCGAGGAGGTTCTGCTCTGTGTGCACCTGTTCCGGGAGGCGTGTGTCGCGGTTCTGACCGAGAGCGCCGCCGACGGACAACCTCTGCCGCAGGACCTTCTGCTCGCCTTTGATGAACTGGCCCAATTCGGCAGCTCCGTGATGTCGGCGGCGTACTACAGGGACGTTCAGCGTCAATGGGAACTCAGGTCGGCGGAAGCCCGCCGCGAGAACGACGCGATGCGCCGTCAGATCGAGACGCTCGAGCAGGACCTTTTTTCCCTGAGTTCAAAGAGATTCTCGGAGATCGACCGCACGGTCTCGAAGATCAACCGCAAGATCAGCGACTCATCCGTGCATTACCGCGAGGTTTACGAGCTCACCCGGCGTCTCGAGCACGCCCGCGACATTCCGTCCGCGCTCGGGATCTTTTTCAGGTCCGTGCTCAAGAACCTTCCTCAGGAGTGTGAGCTGCACTGCGGACTTCTGGACGAGCGCAAGGCCAAGCTTCGCATCTACTCGCCGCGGCGGGACCGGGCCTCGGTCCGCGCGGAACTCACGTCCGAGTGCCGTCTGTCGGTGCTGGTCCCCGAGCACCGTGAGAGCCTTTTTGACCCGCCCTTCCGCAAAGTGGTCCGGCAAGGGACCGGCGACAGCGTGGAAACGGTCTTCGCGCCGTCCCGTCTCGACCGGGCGGGGGAGTATGCTTTTTTCCCTGTTTCGTTCCACGACGAACCGCTCGGGTTCGTTTGGGCCGCTTCCGCGGCGGGCCATCTGCTGACGCCGGAGCGGATCAAGCTCCTGGAGCGGTTCGCCAAGATCCTGAGCGGGTCGGTCTTCGGGCTTCAGAATTTTTTAAGGAACCAGAAGCATGCCAAGCTGGTCGCCGCGATCGAGACGGAGCTGACCCCCGACCGCACGGCGCAGTGGGAGGAGTCCCTGGACCGCTACCTCAACGTGTTCCTGGACCTGACCGGCGTTGAGCTGCAGGGGGCCAATCTGGAGAATGCTGACCTCAGAGGTGCGACCCTGCGAGGGGCCGATCTGCGCGGGGCGCGACTGTCTGGAGCCAATCTGGTCAAGGCCGACCTGCGCGGGGCCATGCTCGGACCCCTGCCGATCTCGGCGGATCGCTCGATGCCGACCGACCTGACCGGGGCCCGGCTCCGCTACGCTCAGCTTCAACAGGCCGATCTGCATCAGGCCGGGCTGAAACAGGCCGACCTCAGGGGGGCGGACGTCACCGGGGCCGATATGAGAGAGGCCATGCTGGCCGGGGCCGCGCTCGACGAGGTCGAGGGTCTCCATCTGGCAGCCTGAAAAAGAAGGGGCACCTCCCGTCGGAGATGCCCCTTGCGCGTGTTTCTGACAAAAAGCCTCAGGCCGACTTCGACTTCCTGGTCGGGCGGGCCTCGATCACGCCCTCATCGGAGGCCGCAATCGGAATGGTCCGGGGCTTGAGGGCCTCAGGCAGCCGGCGCTCCAGGCCGACGGCCAGCAAGCCGTTCTCCAGGCGCGCCTCGGTGACCACGACATAGTCGGCCAGTTGGAACCGGCGCTCGAAGTCGCGCTCGGCCAGGCCGCGATGCAGGAAGCGGCGATCATCGGCGCCATCATTGGCCGCCTTGCGACCCGTCACGATCAGCACGTTCTCGCGCGCCTCGAT
>CAZHID010000082.1:0-8254 GCA_964532445.1 uncultured Planctomycetia bacterium
CATTTCCGGGGAGGAGAGCAAGGCGGGCTTCGCGCCCAAGGAGTTCCGGGAGCTGCTCGGTTCCGGCGCGCTCCACCAGCTCAAGTCCCTGAACGTGCGCGGGCTCATGGGCATCGGTCCATTGACCGAAAAGTCCGACCGGGTCCGCAGCTCCTTCGACCTGCTCAAGACCCTCTTTGAGGAAGGCCGGTCCCAAGGCCTGGTCTGGGACACGCTCTCGATGGGGATGAGCTCGGACCTCGAGCCCGCGATCGCCGCCGGCTCGACGATGGTCCGGGTCGGAACGGCCGTCTTCGGGTCCCGCTGACTCGGTGACTCACGCCGGCCGGGTGTGATAAAGTAACCCCCACTTATGAAGAGCGTCATCGCCCCCTAGAACATCTAAGTCGCCGTCATCGGTTGCGGGAACATGGGCGCGAGCATCATCCGGGGTCTGGTCGAAGCTTCTTTTTATCCTCAGAACCTCCACATCACCGACGCTGATCCCAAGAAGACCCAAGCTCTCAAGAAAGACCTGGGGGTCAAGATCGCCAAGACGAACCGTCAGGCGGCCAGCATCGCCGACGCCGTGATCCTCGCGGTGAAGCCGCAGGTCCTGGATTCGGTCGTGGACGACCTTGCGACGGTCCTGCCGGAAGGAGCGCTGGTCATTTCGATCGCGGCGGGCGTGCCCATCGCGCGCATCCGCAAGTCGCTCAAGGAAAAGAACCCGGTCGTCCGGGTGATGCCCAATCTTCCCGCGCTCATCGGCCAGTGAATCTCCGCGTACGGGCTCGGTGCCGGCTGCGCGCCGAAGCACCGTCAGTTCGCGTAGCTTATCCTCAAGGCGATCGGTTCGACGGTCGAGGTCCGGGAGCCGATGATGGACGCCGTGACGGCCGTCTCCGGGTCCGGACCCGCGTATCTCTTTTTGCTTGCCGAAAAAATGATCGAGTCGGGGTACGAGCTGGGTCTCAAGTCCCAGACCGCCAAGCAGCTGGTTTACCAGACGCTGCTGGGCAGCGCCCGGATGATGGCCGGGGGAGAGGCCGATCCCGACGAGCTCATCGCCCGGGTCGCCTCCAAGGGCGGTACGACCGAGGCCGCGCTCAAAGTTTTTCGTTCCCGCGGCTTCGGCAAGGTCGTCAAAGAAGCCATGACCGCCGCTCAACGCCGCGCGGTCGAACTTTCCAAAGGATAATCAGCCATGTTCATCATCGCCAACTTTTTGACCGCCGTCGCGCAGGTGCTGGACGTCCTGCTCAACATCTACTGGTGGATACTCCTCATCCGCGCGCTCATCAGCTGGGTGAACCCGGATCCCCACAACCCGATCGTCGTTTTCCTCCAGCGCGCGACCGAGCCCGTGCTCGAGCCGCTGCGCCGTCTCGTGCCCCCGGAGCGCGTCGGAGGCATCGACCTTTCGCCGCTGTTGGCGATGCTGGCGATCATCTTTGTCCGGATCTTCCTCGTCCAATCCCTGCTCGAGATCGCCGTCCGGCTGAGATAGTGCTATGAGCTCCGTTTACAAAGATTCCCTCAATTTGCCGCAGACCGCTTTTCCGATGAAAGCGGACCTGCCCAACCGCGAGAAAGAGATCCTCGCGAAGTGGGAGGCTGACGGCACTTACGCCAAGCTCCGCGAGCGTTCGAAGGGCAAACCGCGCTTCGTCCTTCATGACGGCCCGCCTTTCGCCAACGGCGAGATCCACCTGGGCCACGTGCTCAACAAGACCCTCAAAGACTTCGTGATCCGCTACAAGACGCTGCGCGGCTATGACGCGCCGTACATCCCCGGCTGGGACTGCCATGGCCTGCCGATCGAGCACCAGGTCATGAAAAACCTCAAGTCCGACGACAAGACGCCCGTCCGTATCCGCAAGGAATGCGCCGCCTACGCCGAGAAGTTCATCGGCATCCAGCGCGAGCAGTTCAAGCGCCTCGGCGTTTGGGGCGACTGGGCGGACCCCTATGTGACGATGCGGCCCGCGTATGAGGCCGACATCCTGCGCAACTTCGCGGACCTCGTGAAGCAGGGGCATGTGTACGAAGGACTCAAGCCCGTTTTTTGGAGCACCGGCTGCCGCACGGCGCTGGCTGAGGCCGAGATTGAGTACGAGAACCGCAATGACACGGCCATCTTCGTCCGCTTCCCTTTAAAAGAAAGCGGGGGGGGGGGGGCGCCGGGGGGGGGGCCGCGGGGGGGCGCGGCGCGGGGCTGCCGGCCGACGCGCCGGTGAGCCTGGTGGTCTGGACGACCACGCCTTGGACGCTGCCGGCCAATCTGGCCGTCGCCGTCAATCCGGACTTCGAATACATTTTTGTTTCCGATGACAAGGAAGTCCTTTTGCTCGCGGTGCCGCGCATCGCGGAGTTGGAGCGGGCTACCGGCAAGTCGTATAAGCACCTCCAGCATCTCAAGGGTCTGGAGCTCGAAAATAGGATGGTGAAGTATCATCATCCGTTTCTCGACCGTGAAGGACGCGTCCTTTGTGGCAATTTTGTGACCGCGGACTCAGGTTCGGGCCTGGTCCACATCGCGCCTGGTCACGGCCAGGACGACTATCAGCTCGGTCAGAAGGCGGGGCTCAAGCTGCTCTCGCCGGTCGACGATGCGGGTCGTTTGACTTCCGAAGCCGGTCTCACAGGCGAGAACGGGCTCCCGAACCTCACAGGTACCTACGTTTTCGACGCGAATCCGCTTATCGTGAAGCTCCTTGAAGAAAAGGGCGTTCTCATCAAGGCCGAAAGCTACGGCCACAGCTACCCGCATTGCTGGCGGTCCAAGACGCCGATCATTTTCCGTTCGGTGAAACAGTGGTTTATCCAGGTCGAGGCGTTCAAAGGCCAGGCGATGAGGCTTATCCAAGACGTGACCTGGATCCCCAGCTGGGGAAAGAACCGTATCGAGGGCAGCGTCTCGTCGCGCGCTGACTGGTGCATTTCGCGGCAGAGGACTTGGGGCGTTCCCATACCTGCGTTCTACGACGCTTCGGGCAAGGCATTTCTGGATGCGGCAACCATTTCTAAATTTGCCGACATTGTCGAAAAGGAGGGGACCGACGTCTGGTTCTCTCATTCAGATGAACAGTTAGCCGAACGGCTGGGTCTGGGCAAGCTCGTCGATCTAAAAAAAGGCACCGACACGCTCGACGTCTGGATCGATTCGGGTTCCAGCTGGCGCGCCGTGAGCGCCCGCCGTTTGGGCGCGTCGGCCGACAAGCCCGTTGATCTCTACCTCGAAGGCAGCGACCAGCACCGCGGCTGGTTCCAGTCCTCGCTCCTTTTGTCCTGCGCAGTACAGGGGAAGGCACCGTTCAAGTCCGTCCTCACGCACGGCTTCGTCGTCGACGGCCAGGGCAAGAAGATGTCCAAGTCGGTCGGCAATGTCGTCGTCCCCGAAGAGGTGATGAAGCGTCTCGGTGCGGACATCCTGCGTCTCTGGGTCGCGTCGTCCGATTATTCGGAGGACATCCGCGTTTCCCAGGACATCTTCGACCGCATCGCCGACAGTTACCGCAAGGTCCGGAACACCGTCCGGTTCATGCTGGGCAACCTGCATCACTTCGACCCGGCGAAGGACACCCTTTCCGACAAGGAGCTTCTGGAGACCGACCGCTGGGCGCTCCTGAAGCTGGCGTCGCTCGTCAAAGAAGCCACGGCCGCCTACGAGGCCAACGAATTCCACCGCTTTTACCAGGCGGTCCATCAGTTCTGCGTGAAGGACCTCTCGGCGGTCTACTTCGACATGCTCAAGGACCGGCTGTACGCCGATCCCGCGTCCTCGCTTTCGGGCCGTTCCTGCCGGACGGCGCTCTACGAGATCACCCACACGCTGATCCGCATCCTCTCCCCGATCCTCTCGTTCACCGCTGAGGAAGCGTGGGGTTCCTTGGCCCACAAGCCCAGCGGGGAGGCGTCCGTCCATCACACCGCCTGGCCTGACAGGACCGACCGCTGGCACGACCCGGCGCTCGAGGCCAAGTGGGAAGCGCTCCTGACCTGGCGGGGCAAGATCCTCAAGGCCCTCGAAGAAAAGCGGGAGCTAAAAGAGATTGGAAATTCCCTCGAGGCTGAGGTAGAATTGCACGCTTCTCAGGAAACTGAACGGAAGTATCTGGCGGAACACCGCGAACTTTTGGCACAGATAACCCTGGTCTCAGGATTGAGCGTAGTGCCTGGTAATGAAGGTTTTTCCATTCTCGTCAGCCGGGCGCGCGGTCTCAAATGCGCGCGCTGCTGGATCTGGCGGGAAGAAGTCGGCCGCAGTTCCGAACACCCGGATTTATGCTCGCGCTGTGAAGGCGCGGTGAAAGGACCCAAGTCATGAAGACTTTTACGGACTCCGACCTCAAAGGATTTAAGAAGGCCCTGCAGGACCTCCAATCCCGCCTCAACGAGGGGATGGACCGGGTGAAGGGCGACACGCTCAACAAATCCAACAAGGATTCATCGGGGGACCTCTCCGGTTACAGTCTCCACATGGCCGATCAGGCGACGGACAACTACGACCGCGAGTTCGCGCTGAACCTGGCCGGCAACGAGCAGGAGTTCCTTTATAAGATCGACGAGGCGCTCAAGCGCATCGAGGAAAAGACCTACGGGATCTGCACCGAATGCGCCAAGGCCATCACGAAGATGCGTCTCAAGGTGGTGCCTTTTGCCGAGCTCTGCATCACTTGCCAAGAGGCGCAGGAAAAGAACAGCAACCCGCGCCGCCGCTAGCGTCGTGTTGAACCGGCGCACCGCTTTTTCCGCGCTCGCCGCGCTGTCCGTCTGGGTCCTGGACCGCGTCACCAAAGTCTCCGCCCTCCAGCATCTGAACACCGAGCAAAGTATTTCCGTTCTCGACCCCTGGCTAAGCCTCACGCTGCACCGCAACACCGGGGCAGCCTTCGGCATGGGCGCTCACGCGCCCGCGGCGCTCGCGGCCTTCGCGACAGGTCTCACGCTTTTTTTGTTCGCCTGGTGGGCCTGGACCGCCCGCGACCCGCGTCGCGGCATCGAGACCTGGTCGCTGGCGCTCATCCTTGGCGGTTCGGCCGGGAATCTTTTTGACCGCTACCGCTACGGAGCGGTCATCGACTTCATCGATCTTAAGGTCTGGCCGATCTTCAACGTCGCGGACTCGGCGATCACCTGCGGCGCGGTCCTCTGGGCCGCGTCCATCCTGCTCAAACGCCGGGAGACCGTCCGATGAGACCGGTGGTCTTGAGCTGGGGGCCGTTCACGGTCTATTCGTACGGCCTCATGATGGCCGTCGGTTTTCTGATGTTCCTGGCCTACATCCGCCGCGAGGCACGCCGGGATGGAATGGACCCGGAGACGCTCACGAACACGGCGTTCGCCGCGCTCGTCGGGGGAATTCTTGGCGCGCGGGCGCGTTTTGTCGCGTTGGACTGGGGTTATTTCGCGGCGCCCCCGGGGGATGTTTTTGTGCTGAACCGCGGCGGGCTTGTCTGGTACGGCGGGTTCGCGGGGGGAGTCGCGGCGGCCTGGCTGCACGCGCGTCACCGCCGCCTGAACGTCGGCCGGGTATTCGATATTTTTACGCCGCCGCTGGCGCTGGCGCAGGCGGTCGGACGGGTCGGATGCTTCCTGAACGGCTGCTGTTACGGATTCGAGGCCCAGCCTCCGGCCGGCGTGTGCCTGCCGGACGGTCTGGGATGCCGCTTCCCGGTCCAGCTCCTGAACACGCTGCTCTTGACCGTGCTTTTTGCCGTCCTGCACCTCTGTCATCGGCGCTCGGTCCGGGCCGGCGGATTGTTGTGGATTTATGGGCTCGGGTACGGCATTATCCGTTTCTCGACCGAGTTCTTCCGGGGGGACCAATCGGTGGTCTGGCTCGGACTTTCGCTGCCGCAGCTGATGTCGGCGGCGCTTGCGGCGGTGTCAGCCGCCATGCTTTTTAGTCGCCGTGCGCCAAAAGGAATCCATTCATGAAACGTTCCAAGTCCCAAAAAAAACAGTCTCGTCCGGCCCCGTCGAAGTCCAAAGCCCGTCAGGCCCGCCCTTCGGGAGCATCCCGGTCGAAAAAGACGGCCAAGCTCGTCAAACCGGCCAAGCCCGCGGTCAAGCCGGCTGCCCCCGCAAAGCCTGTCATTCCGGCCAAGCCGGCCGTGAACGCTTACGTGCCCCCTGCCAAGACCATCGCGATGGTCGTCGGTCCGCTCGACGCCGGCCGCCGTCTCGATCAGTTCATCGCCGCCCGATCGGGGGATGACGGCTTCTCGCGCAACACGGTCAAGAAAATGATCCTAGAAGGTTCGGTCGCTTTGAACGGCGAGCTTTGCGCCGACGCGGACCGGTCCATGAAGGAAGGCGACCAGGTCGAGATCCGGGCCGAGCGCGCGCCGAAGGGCAAAATGCTCGGTGAAAAGATCGCCTTCGGCGTGATCTTCGAGGACAATGACCTGCTCGTGGTCAACAAGCCCGCGGGACTCGTCGTCCACCCCGGCGCGGGCAACCAGAAGGGTACGCTCGTCCACGCCCTCATCGGATCCAACCGCAAACTTTCGGACATGGGCGGCGGCGATCGCCCCGGCATCGTCCACCGGCTCGACAAGGACACCTCGGGTCTCCTGGTCGTAGCCAAGACCAACCGCGCGCACCGGGCGCTCACCAAGGCGTTCAGCTCCCGCGAGGTCCGCAAGGAGTATTTCGCGATCGTCCAGGGCGTCATCGACCGCATGGAAGGCCGTGTGGACCGTCCGGTCGGCCGCGACCCCGTCCAGCGCGTCAAGATGACCGCGCTCAACCCTCAGCATCCGCGTGAGGCGATCACCCACTACACCGTGGACGAGAAGTTCCGCCACTCGACGCTCGTGACGCTGCGTCCCGTGACGGGCCGCACGCATCAGATCCGCGTCCACATGGCGTTCATGGGTCACCCGGTCGCCCGCGCCCCGGTGTACCGCCCCGCCCCCCGCCCGCGGCTCGCCCGGCATGCCCACCACGTCTCTTTGGGCCAGCCGGTGCCGCAGCAGACGCCCGCGTTCGAAGCACCGCTGCCGGAAGACTTCAAGAAACGTCTCAAGCAGGAGCGCGAAAAGTGAAAGGTCCGGACCAAACCGTTCTGATCGGCCGCCAGAAGCGTCTCAAGCTCACCGCGACGCTTCCGGGCGACAAGTCCATCTCGCACCGGTCCATCATGATGGGTTCGCTCGCGAGCGGGTCGAGCCGCGTCCGCAACTTCCTGACGTCAGAGGACTGTGAGAATACGGCCAAGATATTTGAAGCCATGGGCGTGCGCATCGAGCGCAAGGCCAAGGACCACCTCGTGGTCCACGGTGTGGGGCTGAACGGCCTGCGCAAACCGTCGAAGACGCTCTATTGCGGCAATTCCGGCACGACGATGCGTCTCATGAGCGGCATCCTCGCGGCCCAGCCGTTCGACACGAGGCTCGAGGGCGACCCGTCGCTTTCCGGCCGGCCGATGAACCGCGCCGCCGCGCCGCTCGCGCAGATAGGCGCCCGGATCGAAGGGCGGGGCGAGAAGCTCACGGCGCCGCTCAAGATCCGCGGCACCAAACTCAAGGGCACGACGTACAAACTCCCGGTCGCCAGCGCCCAGGTGAAGTCCGCCGCGCTTCTGGCAGGGCTTTTCGCTGAGGGGTCGACCACGGTGATCGAGACGGTCCCGACCCGCGACCACACGGAACGCTTTTTCAAGTTCACGGGCCTTTCCATCCGCAAGGCCGGAACCCGGATCACGGTCCGTCCCGGCCGTGATCCCAAGCCTTTCGCGATCGAGGTCCCGGGCGACATTTCGAGCGCGGCTTTTCTCATCGCGATCGGGCTGCTCGTGCCCGGTTCCCGCATTTCCCTCAAAAAAGTGCTTTGGAACCCCGCGCGCATCGGCATCGTGAAGGCCTTGAACCGGATGGGCGCCGCGATCCGTCCCTCGCGCCTGCACCGCCAGGGGCCCGAGGTCACCGCCGACTTCACGGTCGCGCCGCGCCGCCTGAAGGCCGTCACGGTGAAGCCCGTCGAGGTCCCGTCCCTCATCGACGAGCTTCCGATCCTCATGGTCATCGCGACCCAGGCGAAAGGAAAAAGCTGGTTCCACGGCGTCGAGGAGCTCCGCGTCAAGGAGACCGACCGCGTCGCCTCGATGGTCGATCAGCTCAAGCTCATGGGCGCCCGCATCGGGGTCAAAGGCGACAGCGTCTGGGTCGAGGGGCCGACCCCGCTCCATGCCGCGCCCCGGATCAAGTCGTTCGGCGACCACCGCACGGCCATGAGCTTCATCGTGGCCGGCATGATCGCCGACGGG
>CAZHID010000083.1:0-2023 GCA_964532445.1 uncultured Planctomycetia bacterium
GCACACCGGCGACTCGATCACCGTCGCGCCGATCCAGACGCTGACCGACGTCGAATACCAGAAGATGCGCGACGCTTCGATCGCCTGCATCCGCGAGATCGGCGTCGAGACCGGCGGCTCCAACATCCAGTTCGCGATCGATCCCAGGAACGGCCGGATGATCGTGATCGAGATGAACCCGCGCGTGTCCCGCTCGTCCGCGCTGGCGTCCAAGGCCACCGGCTTCCCGATCGCCAAGCTCGCCGCCAAGCTGGCGGTCGGCTACACGCTCGACGAGATCTCCAACGACATCACGCAGAAGACCCCGGCGTGTTTCGAGCCGGTGATCGATTACTGCGTCGTCAAGATCCCGCGCTTCGCCTTCGAAAAATTCCCCGGCGCCAACCCCGCGCTCACGACCCAGATGAAGTCGGTCGGCGAGACGATGGCGATCGGCCGCACGTTCAAGGAAGCGTTCCAGAAGGGCATGAGAGGGCTCGAGACCGGAGCCGACGGCTTCACGGCCAAGGAGTTCGGCGACAAGCTCGAGGAAAAGCTCCGTATCCCCAACGCTGAGCGGCCCCACGCGCTGCGCGCGGCGCTCGACAAAGGGATGAGCGTCGAAGAACTTTATCAAATGACCAGGATCGACCGCTGGTTCCTCGATAACCTGAAGCAGATCGTCGAGCTCGAGGCGGACCTGGTCAAGACCGCGGCCAAGGCGGACCTCAAGGGCGCGGCGGCGAACGGCGGGCAGGACCCCGCGTTGGCCGGCAAGGTCCGCAAGGCCAAGGAGTACGGGTTCTCGGACCGCCAGCTGGCCAGGATCTTCGGTCTCGGCGGCGACGAGCGCGCGTTCCGTGATCTCCGCAAGAAGCTGGGTGTCATCCCGACCTACCAGCTCGTCGACACCTGCGCGGCGGAATTCGAGGCGTACACACCGTACTACTATTCCAGCTACGAGACGATCAGCGAGGTCCGCAAGAGCGACCGGCCCAAGATCATGATCATCGGCGGCGGTCCCAACCGCATCGGCCAGGGCATCGAGTTCGATTACTGCTGCTGCCACGCGTCGTTCGCGCTCAAGGAGATCGGCTACGAGACGATCATGGTGAATTCCAACCCCGAGACCGTCTCGACCGACTACGACACCTCCGACCGGCTGTACTTCGAGCCGGTGACCTATGAAGACGTGATGAACATCATCGACTCCGAGAAGCCCGTTGGCGTCATCGTCCAGTACGGCGGTCAGACGCCGCTCAACCTCGCCAAGTCGCTCCATGATTCGGGCGTGCCCATCATCGGCACGCCGGTCGCCGCGATCCAGCGGGCCGAGGACCGCGCGCTTTTCAACGCGATGCTCAACAAGCTCAAGCTCAGGCAGCCCGCCAGCGCCGCGTCGTCGGACCTCAAAGAGATCCGCGCGATCGCGCGCAAGATCGGCTACCCGGTCCTGCTCAGGCCCTCATTCGTCCTCGGCGGACGCGCGATGGAGGTCGTTCAGGATGAGACGGAGCTCGACCAGTACTTCGCCAAGACCGGCGACCTCATTTCCCCCGACAAACCCGTCCTCGTGGACTATTACCTCGAAGGCGCGACGGAAGTGGACGTGGACCTGATCTCCGACGGGGAGACCTATGTCGTCGGCGGTGTGATGGAGCATATCGAAGAGGCCGGCATCCACTCGGGCGATTCCGCGTGCTGCCTGCCGCCCCACACGCTCAAGAAGGACATGGTCGACCGCATCAAGCAGCAGGCCATCATGATGGCCAAGGAATTGGGCGTCATCGGTCTCATGAACGTCCAGTTCGCCGTGAAGGGCGACGATATCTACGTCCTCGAAGTGAACCCCCGCGCGTCGCGCACGGTGCCGTTCGTTTCCAAGGCGATCGGCCGCCCGCTCGCCAAGCTCGCCGCGCAGTGCATGGCCGGCAAGAAGCTCACCGACCCCGCGCTCGCGTTCACTCAAGAGATCACACCGGTCTACTTCTGCGTCAAGGAAGCCGTCCTGCCGTTCGTGAAGTTCCACGGCGTCGACATCATC
>CAZHID010000083.1:2033-8195 GCA_964532445.1 uncultured Planctomycetia bacterium
GGTGTTGACCCGCTGTTAGGGCCAGAAATGCGCTCCACCGGGGAAGTGATGGGCATCGACCGCAGCTTCCCGCGCGCGTACGCCAAGTCGCAGATCGCGGCCGGGTCGGTCCTACCGGTCTCGGGCACCGTTTTCCTGAGCGTGAAGGACCGCGACAAGGTGCATTTGCTCGATATCGGCAAACGTCTGTCCGCTCTGGGCTTCGAGATCGTCGCGACCCAGGGGACCGCCAAGGTCCTCGCGGACGCGGGGATCACCGCCAAGCCGCTGCGCAAGCTCCAGGAAGGCAGCCCGAACGTGCTCGACCTCATCAACCGCAAGGCGGTGAACCTGATCATCAACACGCCGTCCGGCGCGCGTCCGCGCAAGGACGAGGTGACGATCCGGTCCTCGGCCGTCTCGCGCGGCATCCCGTGCATCACGACGATCGCCGGCGCTCTGGCCTCCGTTCGCGGTATCGAGACGATGGTCCAGGAAGACCTTCACGTGCGCCCGATGCAGGAGTATCACAAGGAAAAGGCCCGTCCGGCCGTCGGCAAGACGCCCGCCGCCGCTTCGCATGAAGCTTAAGCCCGAATCCTTAAAAGTCCTCGAGAACGTCCGCACCGCACCCGGCCACTACCGGATGCGCCTGGCTTCGCCGCGCATCGCGCGCGCGGCCCGGCCCGGTCAGTTCGTCCAGATCACGGTCGGCGAGGACCTCGACCCGCTGCTCCCGCGTCCGTTCAGCTTCCTGCAGACCGGTCCCGGCTGGTTCGACCTCCTCTATCAGGTCGTTGGCCGCGGCACCCGCATCCTCGCCGGCAAGAAAAAGGGCGACGCGCTCACGGTGCTCGGCCCGCTGGGCCGGGGCTGGGAAATGCCCGGCGCCCAAAGTTCCGGAACCGCCGCCGCGCGCGGCGCGGTCACGCATGTCCTCGCCGGAGGCGGCGTCGGCATCCCGCCGCTGTATCATTGGGCCGAAACCCTTTTAAAAAAACACAAGGTCCCCGCCTCGCGCATCTGCGTCTTCCTCGGCGGCCGGAGCAAGGATTTCCTACACTGTGAAAAAGCGTTCGCGAAGCTCGGCGTGAAGCCCGTCTGCGCGACCGATGACGGATCGAGGGGATTCAAGGGCCGGATCACCGGCGTGCTCGAACCTTTTTTGGCCGCGCGCGCCGCTTCCGTCTCGTCTTCATCTACTGCGGCCGGTCCCGTCCAGATCTACACCTGCGGCCCGACGCCGATGCTCAAGGCCGTGAGCGCGCTCGCCGCCAAATACCGCGTACCGGCCCAGGTGAGCGTCGAAGAACCGATGCCCTGCGGGTTCGGTGTCTGCCTCGGCTGTGCCATCAAGGTCTCCGATGATAAGGGCGGCCACCGCTTCGCGCTCAGCTGCACCGAAGGCCCCGTTTTTGACGCGTGCAAGGTGATGTGGTCATGAAGCCGAACCTCAAAGTAAAGATCAAGAACATCTCATTTCCGAACCCGGTGCTTGTCGCGTCGGGCACTTACGGCTACGCGCAGGAATACGAGCGTTTCTACCCGGTGAAACAGCTCGGCGGGATCGTGACGAAGACGATCACGCTCAAGCCCCGCATCGGCAACCCGCCGCAGCGCGTCGTCGAGACGCCGGGCGGGATGCTCAACGCGATCGGCCTCCAGAACGTCGGCGCCGAAAAATTCGTCTCGGACAAGCTCCCGTACCTCAGGAAGCTCGGCATCCCCGTGATCGTGAGCGTGATGGGGTACAGCGTGGAGGAGTTCTGCGCGGTGGTCGAAGCCCTTGACCGCGCCCCCGGCATTGACGGCTACGAGATGAACTTGTCCTGCCCGAACGTGAGCTACGGCACCACCGCTAAAGGCTCGGCACAGACCGCGGGCGGCGGATCAAAGTCATCCGCTCAAGCCCCCGCCAAAAAACCTCGCATGTTCGCGCATTCCGAGGCGCTCATCGAAGAAGTGGTCGGCGCGGTGCGCAAAAAGACCACGAAGCTTCTCGCGGCCAAGCTAGGGCCCGACGTCTCGGACATCGGCGCGATGGCGCAGGCGGTCGAGCGCGGCGGCGCGGACGCGGTGTCGCTCATCAACACGTTCACGGCGATGGTGATCGACCTCAAGACCCGCCGTCCGGTCCTCGCCAACCGCACCGGCGGCCTTTCGGGCCCCTGTGTGCGGCCCGTCGCGGTGCGGATGGTGTCGGACGTCTTCCGCGCGGTCCGGATCCCGGTGATCGGCATGGGCGGGATCACCTCGGCCCGCGACGCGGCCGAGTTCATGATCGCCGGCGCCAGCCTCGTCCAGGCCGGCACGATCAATTTCATGCGGCCGACCGCCTGTCCGGAGATCATCCGGGACTTGAAGACCTTTCTCGCGAAGGAAAAAGTGAAGTCCGTGACCGAGTTGACCGGCTCCCTCCGATTGGAATAAGCTCTTAGTCCTATGAAAAAGCACAAACTCATCGTCGCGCTCGACGTCCCGACGCTCGCCCAGGCCCAGAAGCTGGTCGAAACGCTCAAGGATACGGTCGAGTACTTCAAGGTCGGCAAGGAACTTTTCACTTCCGAAGGTCCCGCCGTCGTCAAAATGGTCCACGACCAGGGCGCCAAAGTTTTCCTCGACCTCAAATTCCACGACATCCCCAACACGGTCGCGGGCGCGGTGCGCGCGGCGGCCAAGCTCGGTGTCTGGATGGTGAACGTCCACGCGTCCGGCGGCGCGGCGATGATGAAGGAAGCGGCGCAGGCCGCGGCCTCGAGCGCCAAGCCGCCGCTCGTGATCGGCGTCACGGTCCTCACGAGCATGAACGAGGAAGGGCTCAAGGAGATCGGCGTCGCCGGTTCCGCCGTCGGCGAACAGGTCGTGCGCCTGGCGCGGCTGGCCAAGACGAGCGGTCTCTCAGGCGTCGTCGCCTCCGCGCAGGAAGCCACGATGCTGCGCCGTTCGTTCGGCAAAGACTTCCTGATCGTGACACCGGGCGTCCGGCCCGCGGGCGCCGCTATCGGCGACCAAAAAAGAGTTCTGACCCCCAAGGACGCGATCGCGGCGGGCGCGGACTGCCTCGTCGTGGGCCGTCCGATCACCGAGAGCGCCGACCCGAAGGCCGCCGCCGAGGCGATCCTCAAAGAAATGAAAGGATGACGTCCGCCAAGGACGTTCAAGGAACCCCTGTGATGACCCGAACCTTCGACCCCCACGCGGCCGCCATCGAAAAAGACGCGCTGCTCACGAACGGACATTTTTTACTCTCGAGCGGGCTCCACTCGGACACGTACTTCCAGTGCGCCAAAATATTGCAGTGGCCCGACACGGCCCTCGAGTTCGGACGCGCGCTGGCCGCCAAGCTCCCGAAGGACCGGATCGACGCGGTCGTTTCGCCGGCGATGGGCGGGCTTTTTGTGGGGCACGAGGTCGCTCGCGCGCTGGGTGTGCGGCACATCTTCGTCGAGCGGGTGGATAACGTGTTCCAAATGAAGCGCGGATTCGAGATCAAACAAGGCGAGCGGCTCGCCGTGATCGAGGACGTCGTGACGACCGC
Organism: uncultured Planctomycetia bacterium; assembly: GCA_964532445.1. Taxonomy (GTDB): domain Bacteria; phylum Omnitrophota; class Gorgyraeia; order 2-02-FULL-51-18; family JAGOUK01; genus JAGOUK01. The sequence goes on from CAZHID010000083.1 coordinate 5,551, forward strand.
GAAGTCCACGGCGGAAGTGATCGCTTTTCTCAAGGCCGACGGCCGCGGGACCGTGACCGCCGTTGGATCGATCGCCAACCGCGTTGAAGACTCGAGGGCCGAAGAAGTGAAGCAGAAGCTTGGAAGCCTCGAACCGCAATTTTTACTCAAAGTCTCGGCCAAAGCCTATGAAGCCGCTGAGTGCCCGATGTGCAGGGAAGGCCGCCAACCGCTCGTCAAACCGGGGAGCCGCAAACAATGAAGTCCTCCAACCGTATCGGTGACCTCTTGTTGAAGACGGCTTCTCTAGCCTCTCTTTCGGCGTTCCTGCTGGGCGGGACGGCGTGCGCGCAGCAGCAGGACCAGGACGCGTGGGACCAGCAGCAACAAGGGACGACCGTGACGCCCAAAACCGTGTCGAGCGTTTACGTGCCCGCGCCCGGCGCGCAGGGGACTGCGGTCGCCCCGCCGGCGTACCAGATCACGCCGCAGCAACGTGAGCAGCTCAAGACCACGATGAAGCAGACGGCGCAGCAGGTCGGTCAGGCCACCAAGGACTTCAAGGAGTTCTACGCGGAACTGCAAAAGGCCGTTCAAGACTCAGGCATCGTCGAAGAAGTGAACAAGATGAACCTTGGCGGTCAGGCTTCTTCGTCCTCCTCCGCCGGTTCCGCCGGTTTTGGCGCGGCGGACGTGAAGGTCGCCGCGACGAGCATGACCGTCACTGTGGACCTTCCCGGTGTGGACAAGAAAAACCTGGCCGTATCGCTGGCCGAGAACTCCCAGCTCAAGATCAAGGTCGACCGCAAAGCGGCTGATGACGCGTCCGATTACCAGCTCTCTGAGCGGTACCGCGGGAATTTTGAAAAAACCATTCAGCTTCCCTACAAAGCCAAAGGCTCCAGTTTTAAGGCCGAGCTCAAGAACGGAGTGCTCACTGTCACGATCCCCAAGGAAAAAACGGCCGCTCTCAACGAAGTTCCGATCCCGATCAGCTGACCCCCGCGGGGCTGGAAGGCCCCGTGTCATGACCGTGTAATTTTTGTCGACTAACCTTTAAAAAAACGGTTTTTTTGGGCATACTTCACCCTAAGGCGGGGTGTATCCGCGTATTTTTCATGCTATATAAACATAAGAATAGAATAAGTATTAGACTTACCGCGGCCGCGCTGGTTTTTTGCCTGGCGGGGACGGATGCTGCTTTGGCGGCGCCCACTTTGGGCGACCGTCATGGCGTGCTGCCTGCCGCCCCGGCGGAGACTTTGCCCCTGTCGTTCAAGCTGGACCCGTCCGCGGGATGGATCGACGGACAGTATTCGGCTTCGGCGGATGCACCGGTCGTCGTGCTCGTTCAGGACGCCCACTCGAACCCTTCGGCACAGTTCAACGCCGCGCGGGTGATCGACTCGGCGTTGACCGCTTCCGGGTCCGATCTCGTTTTTTTGGAAGCCGGCCAGGGCGATCTGGGTTTGGACACGTTCCGCCGGATCGGAACGCCCGGCTCGCGCCGCGCGTCCGCCGCCGATCTCGTCCGCAAAGGCCGGCTCCAGGCCGCCGAATACCTTCAACTCACTTCCGAAAAAAATATCCGTCTCCGCGGCGCCGAGAACCGGGCCGCTTATGAACGCGCGCTCGCGATCTATTCCCGGGTCCTGAAGCTGAGGCCCCGGGCCCTCGAAACGGTCGCGCGGATGGAACAGACTTTGAATGCCCTCGGACCCGCTGCCTTCGGTCCGGCGCTCGAAACGTTCTGGAAGCTGCGCATGGACCACTCACGGGGATCGCTGGGTTCGGCCGAATATGCCGAGCGGCTGTTGGCGCTGCTTGGTCAGGCCGGCGAGCGGGAACTTTTTTATCCGAACTTGAAAACTTTGTCGAAGTTGAGGTCAAAGGAATCCGGCATCCGGTTCCGGACGGTCGCGGACCATTTGTCGCGTCTGGACGCGGACCGTCCCTGGGAAGAAATGACCGGCCGCGAGATCGGCCGGCTTTTAAAAAATGCGCCGACGCCGGCGGCTCCCCGTGACCGCATCGAGGTCCAGCGTTTTCTGCGGTACCGCGCGGAGCTCATCAAGATCGACGCTCAAACAATGCTTCTCGAAATGGGATCGGCCGAAGACCGGCTGGTCCGTGTCCTTTCCGACACCGATCCCGACGCCGGACGCTGGCTCACCGCCGCGTTCAACATTGAGTTCATTCGCCGGCTCATCGGCCTGGAGACCGACTCGGCGTCCGTCGACCGGTTCCTGTCCGGCGCGTCCGACCCCGCCGCTGAGGCCGCCGCGATCCTGAACCGCAGGATCCTGGAGCTTGGACGGCTGGAGGAGAGGGTCGTGTTCGATGACGCGGAACTCACGCGCGCGGTTAGTCTCGCGCAGGATTTTTACCGGCTCGCGGCCCGCCGCGATGTCTTCTTGGCAGGACAGACGGTCCGTGAGATGGAGCGGCAGGGTGTCCGCTCCGCGGTCCTTGTGGCGGGCGGTTATCACTCATCGAACCTCAAGAAGATCCTCGAAGCCTCCGGCGTTTCGTACATTTCCGTGATCCCGCGGTCGGACGCGCCGACCGATCGCGCCCGGTACGAAAAACTCCTGATGAACTCGCTCTCCGCGATCGCGCTCTATCCCGCGGGCGCGCGCTGCGCCTATTCCGCTGAGACACGACGG
>CAZHID010000084.1:0-3535 GCA_964532445.1 uncultured Planctomycetia bacterium
TGGCCGGGTCGGCACCGAAACGCTCGAACACGAGCGGGCCCGCGGCGCCCACGATGGACGCCCAGACCATGGCCACGAACACGGCCGCAGAGACCACGATCACGAAGTTGATGCCGTATTGCTCGCCGTACATCACGTACGCGATGACGCCGACCATGAGCCCGTAACCGAGGCCCAACACCATGCCGGTCGCGCCTTCGCGGAACACCGCCAGGATCTTCGCCTTCCCTTTATTGTGGCCGAGCGCGAGCGAGCGCACGCTGATCATCGCCGATTGAGAACCGACGTTGCCGCCCATCGCGGCCACGAGCGGCAGGAACGTCGCCAACGCGATGACCTCCTGCAGCACGAACTGGAAATGCTTCATCACCATTGATACGATCAGCTGGGTCGCGAGGGTCGCCAGAAGCCACGGGGCGCGGATCCAAGCGATGCGGAAAAAAGAACGTTCGCGGAATTCGTCCACCCGGGTTCCCGCGATCTTCGCCAGATCCTCGTCGGCCTCCTGACGGACGACCTTGATGATGTCGTCGATCATGACGACGCCCAGGATCTGGTCCTCCGCATCGACCACGGGCGCGGCCAGAACGTTGTAACGCGTGAAAAGTTCCGACACGTGCTCCTGGTCCATCTCCGGCGTGAGCTTATAAGGGAGGACCGAGGACATCAGGTCCTGCACGAGGATGTCAGGCGGCGCGGAGATCAGGTCTTCGAGCGTGATGCCGCCGATGAGCTTGCCCTTGGAGTTGAGGACGTAAAGGGAGCGGAGCAGGTGCTTCTCGCGCACGTGCGTGATGGACTGGACCAGCCAGAGCGCGTTCTGCGCGGTCATCTTGGGGTTGATCGCGACGTATTCCGGGTGCATGAGCGCCCCGGCCGTGTCCGGCTTGTACTCCATCGCCTTCTCGATGCGGCGGACCGCGTCGGTGTGGCGAGTGAGCGTCATCATCCGGGTCTTGATCTTCTTAGGGAGCGTGTGGAAGATGCCCGCTATATCGGAAGCAGGCATGTTCTCTAGGATCTTGGTGATGCTGTGGTCCTCGAGGGACTTGAGCAAAAAGGTCTGATCGGGAGTGTCGAGGCTTTCGAACAGGACCAGCGCGGATTTGGGGTCGAGGAGCTGGAACATCTCGACCTTCTCGTGATCGGAGAGGCGCGTCCAGCTTTGGGCCAGATCTTCCGGACGCAGGTCTTCCATGAGCTCCTTCACCGTCGCGAAATCATGCGCGGCGAGGAGTTCTTTGAGTTCCGGAATTAGATGGGCGAGAGGTTCAAGGTGCTGCACCCGGACATTATAGTCACTCGACGGCGGGTGCGGAAGCGGAATACTTGGCGCGTTCGAGCTTGGCAAAGACCATGTAAACGCACGGCACGACGAAAAGGGTCAGGACCGTCGACACGAGCACGCCGCCGATCACGCCGACCGCCATCGGGACGCGCGTCTCGGCGCCGGGGCCGAAGGCAAGCGCGGGAGGCACCGCGGCCGCGATGGTCGCGATCGAGGTCATGAGGATCGGGCGCAGGCGGTTCGGGCATGCGGTCATGAGCGCGTCGCGGACGCTCTTGCCCTCACGGCGGTTCTGGTTGGTGAAATCGACGAGCAGGATCGAGTTCTTCTTCACGATGCCGGTCAAAAGGATCAGACCGATCATGCTGTACAGGTTGAGCGACTGGTTCGTGATAAAAAGCGCCACGAGCGCCCCGGTGATCGAGAACGGCAGGGCCATGAGCACCGTGAACGGGTGGACATAGCTGTTGAACTGGGACGCCAGGATCATGTAGGCCACGATGATGCCGAGACCCAGCGCGAAGAACAGGCTCTGGAAAGATTCCTTGAAGACTTGAGCGCTGCCTGAGAACACCACCCGGGTGCCTTCCGGCATTTCCTTGCCGAGCTTCTCGACTTCGGCGAGCGCGTCGGCCTGGGATTTGCCCGGCGCGACGTTCGCGAAGATGCCGATCGCGCGCTCGCGGCCCTTGCGCGTGATGGAGAGAAGCGCGGGCTCCAGCTTGATCTCGGCGATGTCGGAGAGCTTCACGAGCTCCCCGCGGTTGTTCCAGACGTGGACGTTCCGGATGTCGTCGGGGCTCTTGCGGTCCCCCGCCTCGAGCCTCACGCGGACATCGTAGCGGCGGCCGTCGCGGGAGTACTTGCCGACCCGCGCGCTGCCGAAGAGCGCGTTGATCGCTTCACCGATCGTGCTCATCTCGACGCCGCGCTCGAGGGCCTTCTGGCGGTCGGGCACTACGCGGACCTCGGTCACGCCGAGTTGATAGTCCGTATCGACGTCGACCATGAGCCCGGTCGCTTCCATTTTTTTGATCAGGTCCTGCGAAACCTGGCCGATCTGCTGCCAGTTGCGGCCGTGGACACTGAATTCGATCGGGAAGCCGCGCTGGGCGGTGAAGCCGCGGGTCGAAAGGTCCTGGATGAAGGCTTTGGTGTCGGGGATCTGGTTCAGGTCCTTACGGAAGATCTCGATGAGGTCCTGCTGGGAGAGCGGGCGGCTCTTGCCTTCCCGGACGGGCCGTTCCTTCTTTGGCTTCAAGGTCACGAACAGCATGCCGGCGTTGGTCTCGCCGCCGCTGAACCCGCCGATGGCCGCGTAGTAGCGGTTGACCTCAGGGGTGTCCATCACGATCTTTTCGGCGATCTTGAGCTTGTTGTCCGTGTACTCGAGCGACGAACCCACCGGGGTCGTGATGCGCGCGAGGAACATGCTCTGGTCCTGGGCGGGCACCATCTCCTTGCGGAGCTTGCTGAACAGCGCGAGGGAAAGGACGAAGATCAGGAGTGAGACGCCGATCACGATCCATTTGTGAAGGAGCGACGACGCGAGCCCCTGCTCGTATTTCTTTTCGAGGCCGCGGAACGCTTTTTCAACGCCGCGTCCGAACGCGGTCGCGCGCTCGCCCACTTTGAGGAACTGGGACGCGCGCATCGGCGTGAGCGTGAGCGCCTCGAGGAGCGAAAGGCCCACCGCCGCCGAGATCGCGACGGCGAACTGGAAGAAGAATTTGCCGATGATGCCCTTCATGAACGCGACCGGAAGGAAGATCGCCATGAGCGCCAGCGTCGTCGCCATCGCGGCAAAAGTGATCTCGCGGGCGCCGATCGCGGCCGCTTCGACCTGTTTGCGGCCCAGTTCGCGGTGACGGACGATGTTCTCGAGCACCATGATCGCGTCGTCCACGACGATGCCGATCGCCAGCGAAAGCCCGAGGACAGTGAACGTGTTCAGCGTGAAGTCAAAGAATCTGAAGACGAGGAAGGTGCCCAGGATCGAGGTCGGGATCGCGAGCAGCACGTTGAGCGTGGAGCTCCAGGAGCCGAGGAAGACCCAGCAGACGACCGCGGTGAGCAGCGCCGAGAGGATCAGCGTGAAGATGAGTTCGTCGATCGCTTCCTGCGCGAAATGGGTGGAGTCGAAGTTGATGCCGAGGCTCATGCCCTCAGGGAGTTCCTTTTGGACCTCCACGAGACGTTTCTTGACCTCTTCGGCGACCGCGACGGCGTTCTTGCCGCGCTGTTTGC
>CAZHID010000084.1:3545-7678 GCA_964532445.1 uncultured Planctomycetia bacterium
TGGGCGATCGAGTTTTGCGAGAAGTCAATCCCCATGCCCTGCGCGCCGCGCTGCGCCAGCCGCTGGGCGTAGAGCCCCGGGCCACAACCTAGATCCATCACCTTGCGTCCGGCGAGCGGCAGGCGGCCGATCTCACGGCCGTCTTCGCCGATCACCAGCAGCGCATGCATCCGCGGCCCGACGCGCACGGAACTGACATAGGCGGGCCGGTCGGCGAGACCGTCCTCGATGACGGCGACTTCCTTAAGATAGATGGGCTTGTAGACCGGGAGCCCTCCGCGGCGGCTCACGACGATGTTACCAAAATCCTCGACCGTCATCGCCTCGCCCATCGCGCGGATGTTCATTTCCTTTTCGGGCGTCTCGATCCGGCCGGCGGGCATTTCAGCATGTCCTGAGCGCACGGCGTCCATGACGTCATTGACGGTCAGCTGATATTTGGCGAGCTTCTCGGTCGAGACCCAGACGCGGAGGTTCCGCTGGACGTAGCCGCCGAGCATGATGTCGCCCACGCCGTCGATCGTCTGGAAGCGGTCCTTGAGGACGTCCTGAACGTAACCCATGAGGTCGCGTTTGTCGCGGGAGCCCGAGAGACCCAGCCACATGATGGGCTGGTCGGTCGGGTTGAACTTGGCGATGATCGCGGGGTCCATGTCGACGGGCAGGCGTAATTGGGCCTGAGCGATCTTGGACTGGACCTCCTGAAGCGCGACGTCGATATCGCGCGAAAGCTCGAACTCGATCGAGACCTCGGCCGCGCCCTGGCGGGTCGTGGACGAGATCTCGCGCACCCCTTGAACGCTCATGATCGCGTCCTCGACGATGTCGACGACGTCCGACTCCATGACCTCAGGCGCCGCGCCTTCCCAGGCCAGCGAGACCGCGATCACCGGGAAGTCGACGTCCGGCATTTCGCTGACACCCAGGTCCTTGTAGGAGATCCAGCCGAACAGCATGAGCGCGGCCATGAGCATCCAGGCGAACACGGGATTTTTGATCGAAATATCAGAAAGTGTCATCGGTGGATCCGTCCGGGTTTATTTTTTTGAATAAAAAAGTTTACGAAAGGACCGATTCGCCTTGAGCGGCGCGGAACTCCCAGTACTTGCGCTTCACTTCGTGATACGCGCGGCTCCAGCGCAGGCTCACGTCCTGCGACTGGCGGAACGCGTCGAGCACCTGCAAGTTGTTCACGAGGCTCAGGCCGTACTCCTCGTTCTGGATGCGGTAATTCTCGTTGGAGGCGTCGCGGGCGGCGCGGAGCGCTTTTTCCTGCATGATCCAGGAGGTCAGCGTTTCGTAGGCGTTGCGGATCTCGACGCGGGCGTAGCGGCCGGCGCGCTGGTATTCCAGCTCCGCCTGACGGCGGCGCGCTTCGGCGGCCTTGAGCTCGCCCAGGGGGCCCGTGCCTTCGAAGATGGGCACGTCGAGCTTCCAGGTCAGGTCCCAGTCGGTGCCCGACTGGAATCCCACGCGGCGCGTGTAGTAGTTGCCGTCCACGGTGCCGGACGGCAGGAATTCGGAGCGGGCGGCGGTCACGTCCTCGCGCGCCAGCTTCATGGATTCTTCCGCGGCGGTCACGTCGGCCCGCGTCGCCGCTTTTTCCGCATAAGCGGAGGGGTCGGAGTCGATCACGAGATCCGGGAAGGAGCCGTCCAGTTCGCCGATGGACTCGAGGCCAGTGTAGAACTCGAGCAGCTGCCGCGAGATGGACTCGATGCGCTTCTCCTCCGCCGCGTCGGCTTCGATCAGCCGCAGGTCCGCGCGGGACGTCTCGACCTCGCTCTGACGCGAGCGGCCCAGCCCGACGCGTTCGTCCAGGTCCTTGACCCGGCGCTCGAGCGTCGCGCGCATCTCTCCCAACAGCACCAGGTTCTGCCGGGCTTCCTGCAGGTTATGGAACGCCTCTGACACTTCGAGAAAAAGCAGGAGCTTGGCCTGGCGCAGGAGCGCCGTCTGGCGTTTCTTGTCCGCGCCGGAAGCGTTGATGGCGGCGATCTCCTTGAAACCCTTGAACAGCGACTGGCTGAACGTCACCTTGGCTTCGGGCCGGGTGCGGCGCTGCAGGTTGCTGCTGGCGCCGTCGGAGGAGCCGCCGGACTGCTGTTCCCCTTTTTTGGGGGAGTCCTGCCAGAATTCGGACAATTGGAAAGCGATGTCCGGCGTGACCTCGTCCAGCGCGGTGTAAAAACGGGCTTCGACCTCCTTGAGCTTCTCCTGCTCGATCGCGATCACCTCCGCGTTCGCGAGCGCGAGTTCGAAGGCGCGGCGGAGGCTCAGACCCTGGGCCGAGGGCGCTTCGGACGGCGCGGCTGGCGCGGCGGCTTCGGACTTGGCCTTGGGCTGGACGAACGGCCAGATGAAGGCGGACGCCTCGGACCCCTCGAGCGGGGCCAGAAGCGCGGTCATCAGGACCGCGAGCAGGGCGGATGAAAAAAATCGTTTCAGGCGCGGGTAGGCTTGGTACATGCTTTGGGCTCCTCACCGATCAGATGGCAGCGGACTTTTTTAAGAACACACAAATACTGGGCGCGCTCCTCTTCCGTGAGCGCGCCGAAGATGGCGCGGATGCTGGCTTGCTTTTCGCGCAGGATGTTGTTGAGGACCTTGCGGCCTTTCGCGGTCACGGTCACCCAGACGAGGCGCCGGTCCTTGTCGTCGCGGGAGCGGGCCGCCATCCCCTCGCGGATCAACCGGTCCACGAGCGGCGTCGCGGTGGACAGCTGGACCGAGAGCGCGTGCGCGATCTCGGACATCTTGACGCGCGTGCGCTGGGCGAGCAGGTCCAGCGCGACCATCTGCGGGAAGCTGATGCGGCCGGTGGCGAGCTCGTTCTTCTCGCGCTTGACGAACTCGCGCAGGAGGAACGGCATGATCTCCGTGACTTCGCGGCTGAACTGATGGAGGGAGGCCTGCTTGGGGGTCATGAATATCCTAATAGTTAGATAATCGAACTATTCGATATGTTACTAAAGAGGGCCGGAGCGGGTCAAGTTCCTTTTCGGAGCCGGCTCGTGATATGCGCGGCGGGAGGGTGGACGGGCCCAAAGCAGGCATGGCCTCCGCCGGAGCGCCGGCGAAGGCCATGCAAGCCGCGCGGGAGCGCGGAAAAGAACGGGAACGCTTATGCGGACGTTGCCACTGCCAGACGGGCCGCCTGCTGAAGATAGATCAGCAGGTTCAGGTAACCGCGCAGCGTGCGGCCTTTGACCGAGAGTGTCCGATAACGGTCCTGAGCGGACGGATCATATTGGTCGAACAAGGCCCAATCCGAACCGATGATCGCGGCCGTAGGCTCCATGAGCGCGAGCTTGCGGATCAGCGGCTCGACTTCGGCCTTGAGGGCTTCGGAAGCCGCGTCGGTCCCCAGGTCCCGAAGATTCGCCACCAGGTAGGACGTGAGCAGCGTGGTCAGGACCGGGATGATCTGACCCTCTTCCACTTGATACGGCATCACGGACCTTCCGTCCAGGTCCCCCGTCACGGGCACGCGCGGGTCCTGGAGCCGGATCGTGAAGGCCTGGGCCGCCGGGATCACCGGTTGGGACTTGAGGCCGTAGGACGCCAGGTCCTCCGCGCCGATGAACTGCACGGAGCCCCATCCGAACCGGCTGATGGCGCCCAAAGCGATCTTCTCGAGCTGGCGCGCGGCGCGTTGACGGGTGTCCTCGTCCGGAATGAACGAGAGCATCCGGGTCGCGTCGATCTCGAAGTTCACGGGCTTGAGCTTGCCGGACCACAGACGGGCCCTTTCCGCGATCAGGGCCATGATGGACGCTTCAAGCTCGAGCATCTGGTCGACGGAAACGGTCTGGTCCAGCGCGTCGGAGACGTCCGGCGCGGTCTCAGTGTCCGCGGCGGGACGGATGACGACCCAGCTTTCCGTGGGGTTCGCAGAAAGCTGGTAACGGACCTCGGACCCGTTGGAGGTCAGCCGGACCGTTCCGAGCACGTTCTGCCCGTCCGCGACCGGCATCAATTCTCCGGAGCTCGACACGCCTCTGGCCCGGGCGATCGCCTCAAGCTGAGGCTCGAAGCGCTTAAGGTCCAAAGTGGTCAGAACGGATGTAACCCTGAGGACCTCGAGCCGGGTCTCGATCTCGGCGATCAGCGCCGCGAGGCTCTCGTCGCCG
>CAZHID010000084.1:7688-8162 GCA_964532445.1 uncultured Planctomycetia bacterium
GTCGAACGCATCGTCACCGTGACCGATCCGCAGCTCGTCGCCGCGATGCGCTTCCGAAACGGCCGCGGTCGTCAGGTAGGGCTTGAGGCCCGTCAAGAAATTCAACCCGACCTTACCTTGCCTGAGGTCCTCTTCAAAATCCCCGTGCTCCAAGTCGATCATGTACGGCTTGGCGCGCTGCAAGATGGCCGCGTAGTAGGTGTTGGACGCGGACGGCATCCGGGCCCCTGCGACCTCTGTTCCATCGACCAGGCGGGCGCCTAACGATGCCGAAACGAACGCGTCGAGCAAGTCCTTGATCTTGGAACCTTCCGTTCTCGAAGGCGTGGTGAGGGTCGGGACCCGCTCCTCACGCTCCGGAGTTCCGGCGATCCCCTTCTCGGCCGAGCTTGGCCACAGCGCCAAACGATTCTCGTCCGCTGAAGCGGCGAAGAAAGTCGCATCGATGTTGCCGCCGCCGTTGAAAAACGCCGC
>CAZHID010000085.1:0-4389 GCA_964532445.1 uncultured Planctomycetia bacterium
ACTTCGACACGATCACCGCGGCGGAAGTGATCGAGCACGTCTATGACACGGACTTCTTCCTCCAGGAGATCCGGCGCATGCTGGCTGACGACGGCGTCCTGGTCATGAGCATCCCGAACGTGGCCTGCATGACGAACCGGCTGACAATGTTGTTCGGCAAATATCCCCGTTATGCCGAGTACCGCGCGGGCGGGGCAGGCCATATCCGGGTCTACACCGCGGACATCATCAAGAAGCAGCTCCGGGAGAATGGGTTCCGCGTGGTCCACTACGTTGGGTGCAACCTTCCGCTGCCCATGCACTCCAAGCTCATCACTTCCGCCGTCAAAAAACTGGCTGCCCGGCTCGGTGACTATTTCCCCACGATCGCCGGCCAGACCATTTTGGCCGCGGAGAAAGCCTAGGGCCGGTTTTTCTGTCGCGCGGGGCCTTTGAGGGTTCCATGGGCAGACTTCGCCCCATCGTGTCTGACCACCCGATCCCAACCCAATAAATAAGCACCCTATTTACGGATTCCTTGCCGATCGTACGACTCTTATGATACGATGAGACATCTAAAGTTAATTAATGCATAGTATTGTTAATAAAAAGTAATTAGAGGCAAATCTTGAATATTAACCAGAACGAAGTCTACACGCCGGCTGAAACGCGCGCGATCCTGAAGGTGAGCTCGAGCACGATGACCCGGATGATCAAGAACGGGTTGATCCGCGCGGCCAAGGTGGGCAAGCAGTACCGGATCATGGGCAAGGAGATCCTTCGGGTCCTGTCGCCCAAGCTGGAAGATAAGGTGGGCCGCGCCTACGGAAAGGCGCGCAACTGGATCCACTCGGATGACGAGAAGTGATGGAATTGCGGCCGGTCCGTATTTCGAGCGAGGATGACGTTCTTCAGGTGATGACTTGGCGGAACGACCCTGACGCGCGCCGGGCTTCGCACCACACGGAGCCCATGGTTTGGCCTGCGTATCAGGCGGAGTTCTTGAAGAATTATTCCGGAGTGGCGCCCGCGCCGGTCTTCATCCTGGTCGATGGGGAGCGGGTGGGTTTTATGGGTTTTAGACGATACCCGGACTGGCAACGTCAGACCGCGGTCAGCCTGGATATTTTGTTGGCGCCGGAACGGCGCGGCAAGGGTTTGGGCGGAGAGGCGCTCCGGCAGGTGCCGGTGCTCGCCGCCGGGTCGGCGGTCGCGGCCGTGATCGCCGAGGTCCGTGAGGATAACGCGGCTTCGATCAAGACGTTCGATGGCTCGCCGCTGCGTTTCCGGGACACGGTCGTCAAAACCGTGCCCGGAGGCAGCGCCTCCTACCGTGTCCTGCGTTATGTATGGGAGATGAATTGAAGAAAAAGAACCTTTATCCTCACGTTTGCGTCATCGCCGAAGCCGGCTCCAATTGGAGGCGGGGGACGGTCGTCAAGGACCGGCGCGCGGCGATCGATCTCATCGACGCGGCGGTCGACGCGGGGGCGGACGCGGTCAAGTTCCAGACCTACCGGGCCGCGACAGTGTACGCGCCGAACGCCGGCATGAGCGACTACCTCGCCGCCAACGGGATCCGCAAGTCCATCCACGAGATCTTCGAAGACCTCTCCATGCCGTACGAGATGATCCGGCCCCTGGCCGAGCATTGCCGGAAACGGAAGATCGAATTCATGTCGAGCGCCTTCTCGCGCGCGGACTTCGAGGCGGTCGATCCGTATGTCCGGACGCACAAGATCGCGTCGTACGAGATCAGTCACGTGCGTTTGCTGGAGCTGGCGGCGAGGTCCGGGAAGCACGTCATCCTGTCCACGGGCGCCAGCGACTACCGCGACATCGATTGGGCGGTCGCGTATTTCCGGAAGCACGGCGGCCGGAAGTTATCGCTCATGCAGTGCACGGCCAAGTACCCCTCGCCGGTCTCGGCCCTGAACCTCAAGGTGATCCCCGAGCTCATCCGCCGCTACCGGGTGCCGGTCGGTCTGTCGGACCATTCGCGCGATCCGATCATCGGGCCGGTGGCGGCCGTCGCGCTCGGGGCGACGCTCATCGAAAAACATTACACGCTGGATAACCGGCTTCCGGGCCCTGACCACGCCTTCGCTGTGACAGCCGGGGAGCTCAAGCAGCTTGTCGCCGCGGTGCGCCTGGCTTCCGCCTCACTGGGCCATGGCCGCAAGGAACTTTTGCCCGAAGAGCACGAGCTGCGCGCCTTCGCCCGCAGGAGTCTCCAGACCCTGCGCCCCGTCGCCAAGGGCGAAATTTTCAAGGAAGGTGTGAACTTCGACATCCTCAGGCCCGGCAAACGCAAGCAGGGCATTCATCCCAAATTCGTGCCTTCGGTCGAAGGGCGGCGGGCTCGGCGCGCGATCGGAGCGGGGGATGGGATCGAAGCCGGGGATTATGGCCGCTGACAAAGTTCAGGTCTTCATCGACCTGGACGGAACGCTCGCGGACAGCCTGGGCGTGCTGAGGCATGCTTACGAGAGCTTTTTGAAAAAATATGGACGGAAGGGGTCTGAAGCCGAGTTCCAGCGCCTGAACGGACCGACCACGCTCCAGGTGGCTGAGGCGCTCCGGACGGCCCACAAGATCCCGCTGTCGGTGTCCCAGATGCGCCGGGCGTATATCGCGCACCTGGCCGATGTGTACCTGAAAAAAGTGAAGCCGATGCCCGGCGCTGATCGTTTGCTGGCCTCGCTCACCGGCAAAGGGTTCAAGGTCCATCTGGTGACCTCGTCGCTCCGCCCGATCGCGCTCAAGTGGGTCGAGGCGCGCGGGTGGAAGCGTTATTTTTCAACGTGCACGTTCGGCGACGAGGTCAAGCGCGGCAAGCCGGACCCGGAGATCTACCGGCTCGCGTTCCGCCGCGCGCGGACTGCGCCCGAGAGCGCGATCGTGATCGAGGATTCGGCGAACGGCTGCCGGTCCGGCAAAGCGGCCGGGGCAGAGGTGCTCTTAGTGGCAGGGGGTCATAAGGGAGTTTTGGATGTCCCTGTCGCGGACCACGCGGTCCGGGACTTGAGTACTCTCAAAGTTTTTTTTAAACAGGAGGACTGGAAGCGGCTCCGCTCCACGCCGCTTGCGGCCGGTGCGTTCGATGTGCGGTTGGTCCCGGGGGCCAAGGTGCCGGCCCGCGCGGCGAACAACCTCCTGTGTCTGCAGCGGATCGAGCGGAAAGCGCGCACGGTTTTTTTGGGACGCTACCGCGCTTACCGCGGGTTTATTTCGGCGCTGCGCGCGGGCCGTCCGCACGGACAGGCGCTGGCGGTCAGCGGTCTGACGACGGTCCGGACGGCGGGCGGGACCAAATTCCTGGTCGGGTTGAGGAGCAAGCAGGTTTCCACGTACCGGAACACCTGGGAATGGGTCCCTTCCGGTGGGATCGATCCGGACGGCGCGGGCGGGAACGGATCCATCGATCTGAAAAAAATGCTCCTCAAGGAATTCACGGAGGAAGCCGGCCTGCGCTCGGACCGGGTCCTGCGCGCGGAACGTCTGGGCGTGATCCGCGACCGCGCGATCAACACGTATGATTTTGTTCTGCATCTGGAACTTCGCCCGGGCGTGGACCGCGAACCTCTCTGTTACCCGGAGGCGGAATACTCGCGGATGTCCTGGATGAACGCGGCCGCGGTGAAGCGGCTCGTGAGGTCCGGCGCGAAAGTGATCCCGGCTTTTTATCCGATCTGGAACTTATATGAACAAAGGTCGGCCCGGAAAGGGCCCCAACACAAAGGAAAGCGCTCATGAGCTTGAACGGCAAAACCATCCTGATCACCGGCGGCACGGGCTCGTTCGGTAAGAAATTCGTCGAGATCGTCCTCGCGAAGTACAAGCCCGCGAAGCTGATCGTCTTCAGCCGCGACGAGCTGAAGCAGGTCGATATGAAGCGCACCTACAACCATCCCTGCATGCGCTACTTCATCGGCGATGTCCGGGACGAGAGCCGTCTCCACAGGGCGTTCAACGGCGTGGACATCGTGATCCATGCGGCGGCGCTCAAGCATGTGCCTGTCGCCGAGTACAACCCGTTCGAGGCCGTGAAGACCAACGTCATCGGCGCCGAGAACGTGATCAACATGGCGATCGACAACGGTGTGAAGCAGGTCGTCGCCCTCTCGTCGGACAAGGCGGTGAACCCCGTGAACATGTACGGCGCGACCAAGCTCTGCGCCGACAAGATGTTCGTCGCTTCCAACCACTATTCCGCGGGGAAGACGCAGTTCTCGGTGGTGCGTTACGGGAACGTCATCGGGTCGCGCGGCAGCGTGATCCCCGTGTTCCGTGAGCTCAAAAAAACGGGCGTGATCCCCATCACGGACAAGCGGATGACCCGTTTTTGGATCTCCCTCGATGAGGGCGTGGGCCTTGGCGTCCGTCGGCGCCGAGCCGAAGATGGTGTTG
>CAZHID010000085.1:4399-5061 GCA_964532445.1 uncultured Planctomycetia bacterium
CTCAAGGCTCTGGACCTCATGGTCGGCGGGGAGATCTTCGTCCCCAAGATCCCGTCGATGAACATCATGGACCTGGCCAAGGTCATCGCGCCCGAGTGCAAGACGAAGTTCACCGGCATCCGTCCCGGCGAGAAGCTGCACGAGGTCCTGATCCCGCGCGATGAGATGCGGCGCACGGTCGAGTACAAGAACATGTACGTGGTCTGCCCTGACGAGCCGACCTGGAAGAACTCCAAGCTCAAGTCGGGCAAGCTCGTGAAAGAAGAGTTCGAATACGCTTCGAACACCAACGACTGGTGGTTGAAGCAGGATGAGCTCAAGGCGCGCATCGTTGATTAAGCCATTTCTGCCCTACGGGCGCCAGTCGATCGGCGCGGACGACCTGAAGGCCGTCGCCAGGACGCTCAAGTCCTCCCATCTGACGCAAGGCCCTGAGGTCCAGCGCTTCGAAGAGGCCTTTGCCCGGCGTGTCCAGGCACCCTACGCGGTCGCCGTCGCGAACGGGACGGCCGCGCTGCATCTGGCGTGGCTGGCGGCGGGGCTCAAGGCCGGGGACGAGGTGGTCACGACGCCGATCACGTTCGTCGCGACCTCCAACAGCGTCCTGTATGCCGGCGCGCGGCCCGTGTTCGCGGACGGCCGGCCGGAGGACGGAAATTTGG
>CAZHID010000085.1:5071-5432 GCA_964532445.1 uncultured Planctomycetia bacterium
CGCCGCGAAGACTACTCGGCGCGCAAAGACTTCACCATCGTTGAGGACGCTTGTCACGCGCTCGGCGCAGAAGTGGAGACGCGCGGCCGGTGGAGCCCGGTCGGCAGCTGCGCGGGCTCGGACATGACCGTCTTCAGTTTTCACCCGGTGAAGCACATCGCTTCGGGCGAGGGTGGGATGATCACGACCCGGCGTAAGGACCTTTCGGAAAAATTGAAGCTTCTGAGATCCCACGGCATCGAAAAAGACCCCGCTAAATTCTCCGACAAGAGCGGTGCCGGTAAGCCCTGGTATTACGAAATGCAGACGCTCGGCTTCAATTACCGGATCACGGATATCCAATGCGCGCTGGCCCTTTCTC
>CAZHID010000085.1:5442-8113 GCA_964532445.1 uncultured Planctomycetia bacterium
GTCGCACGCCGCCGCTCGATCGCGCGTCTTTATGGAAAACTGCTTCGTGATCTCCCGCACGTGCGGCTGCCCCGGGAAGCCGCCGGCACCCGGCACAGCTATCATCTCTACGCGCTTCAGGTCGATTTTGAGGCGTTGGGCAGGACCCGTGAGTCGGTGATGCGGGAGTTGGCGGCTTCCGGCATCGGGACGCAGGTCCACTACATCCCCGTGACCCGTCAGCCGTATTATCGGGAACGTCTCAAGACCCGGCCCGCGGACCTGGCGGGAGCCGAGCAGTATTACCAGAGGACGCTCAGCATCCCGATGTACCCGGGTCTGTCCGATGCCGATGTCCGGCGGGTGGCCCGTTCCATCCAAGTGAGCTTGCGCTCGGCGGCCCGCTCTTCCAAAAAGGCGTCCCGGTGAGCCTCAGGACCCGGGTCCTCAAGGACACTCTCCAGTATTCGATCGCGAACTATTTCGCGATGGCGGTGGGGATCGGTGTGAGCCTGGCGACCAAGTCTATTCTGGGAGCGGTCGGCGCGGGGTATTGGGCGCTTTTTAAAGTGTTCCAGTCGTACGGGGAGTATTCCGATCTGGGGACGCGGGACGCGCTTCTGCGCGAGATCCCTCAGGCCTCGGGCGCAGGTGATCCAGCCAGGTGCGCGCGTCTCCAAAACAGCGCGCTGGCGTTCACCGCTGTCATGTCGGTCCTGTCGGCGCTGGTCATCGCCGCGATCGCGCTGTTCAAGACCAGCGATCCGGTCCTGCGAAGCGGCCTCCTCCTCGTCGCGCTCCTGGTCATCGCGACGCACTTCTATAACTTTATGCTGAACCTGCTGCGCACGCTCAAAAAAGTGGGCACGCTCAGCGTTCTGATCGCGGTCAACATCGTCCTGGTCGCGGTGTTTTCGGTCGCGGGCGCGATGCTGGGCGGGGTGCGGGGGATGACGGCCGGGGTCCTGTTGTCGACCGTTTGCGCCGCGGGGTTCGCCTACCGGTCAGCTGGGATCAACTTTCGGCCGGAGTGGAATTGGACCGAGATCCGGCGATTGATCGGCATCGGCCTGCCGGTGGTGGTCCTGAGCTACGTGCTGATCACTTTTCTCAGCATCGACGCGGTCATGATCGGCCGGATGATCGGCCTTGAGCAGCTCGGGTACTACACGATCGCGCTCATGACGGTCCAGCAGGTCAGCAGCCTGGGCCGCTTCACCCAGATCATCGTGTTTCCGCATATCCAGGAACAGTACGGCCGGACCGGCAGTCTGGAGTCGTCCGAAAAATACTTCGTCAAGACGACCCAGGCGCTCCAGCACTTTTTGCCGTTCATCATCGGGGCTTCGGTCCTGCTCGTCCCGCTCATCGTCCATTATCTGCTGCCGCGGTTCGAGCCGGGCATACCGGCCATGAAGGTCCTGGTGACGGTGTATTATTTTGTCGCGGTGAGCGAGATGGCCTCGACCATCCTTTTCACCGTGGACCGCCAGAAGCGGCTCATCCCGATCTACGGGGTCGTGGTGGCCGTCGCCGCGCTCCTGAACTACGGGTTCATCAAAGCCGGGTACGGGATCGTGGGCGTCGCCGCCGCGACCGGGATCTCCTACCTGCTGTTCTTCTTGAGCGTCTTTATTTATTCGTTCCGGACCCTCATCGGGTGGCGGAGAGCCGCGCTCCAAGCGGGATCCATCCTGGCCATGTTCGCGTATTTTGCGGCGTGCCTCTACGCGGTGGGGCGCTGGGTGCACGGGCCGAACCCCGTGGCCGAGACTTTTTTCCAGCTCGCCGTCTTTGTCGGCGCCATGCTGCCTCTGGCCATCAGGTACGAGCGGAAAGAACGGATCTTATCGGCCGTCGCCGGCATCCTCATGAACAAAATAAGGACCCCCAAATGACCCTCCATCGCCGGACCGTCGCCATCATCCAGGCCCGAATGGGATCGAGCCGTCTTCCGGGAAAGATCCTCATGCCGCTGGTCGGCAAGCCTTCACTGGAGCGCATGATCGAGCGGGTGCGCAAAGCCCGCGGAGTGGACGATGTGGTCGTGGCGACGACGCGCGAGGCTTCGGACGACGCAGTCGAGCGTTGGGGCGCGGCGGCGGGTGTTAAAATTTACCGGGGCAGCGAGGATGATGTTCTGAGCCGCGTGGTGGAAGCGGCACGGGCTTTTGACGCCGAGGTGATCGTCCAGCTGACGGGGGACTGTCCGCTGATCGACCCCGGCATCATCGCCCAGCTGGTCGAGTTTTACGAGCGGAACCGATATGATTATGTTTCGAACGTCCTGAAGCGCAGCTATCCGAGGGGCTGGGACACCCAGGTCTTTTCACGGGAAGTCCTCGAGCGCGTGAGCGCCGCGACCACGGACCCGCATGACCGCGAGCACGTGTCGTTGTACATCTATGAGCATCCGGAGATATTCTCGCTGGGCGGGATCGAAGCACCGCCGGCGCTGCATGGGCCGGACATCCGCATTTGTGTCGATACGGACGCGGACTATGCCGTGGTGAGCGCGGTCTATGACGCCTTGTATCCCATGGACCCGGACTTCGGCGCCGCCGATGTGATGAAGTTCCTGACGAGCCGTCCCGACATCCTGAAGCTGAACAGCCACGTGCAGCAAAAAGCGGCCCGGAGCGGCGGATGATCGCGGTCGTCGATTACGGCATGGGCAATTTGGCTTCCGTGG
>CAZHID010000086.1:0-2174 GCA_964532445.1 uncultured Planctomycetia bacterium
CCCGCATCGACATAAAGTCCCAGCTCCGCGGCGCGGTCGAGGTAACGGCGGGTCCCTTGGTCCGTTCCCCAGGTCCGGACACTGTTGGCGCCCATAGCACGGGCCAGTTCGAGATAGTCTTCGCCGTTCTTGCCGCGGTCAATGCCGCAACCGACCCCGCGGATATAAAAGGGTTCACCGTTGACCTCAAGCGCCCATCGGCCGGGCTCACCCGTGACGCGCACGTCATTGCCCTTGACCCAGAACGGCGCGCCGCCGACCTGCCAGTCATACGCAAAAAATGCCGCAAGACCCAGCGCGGCGGCAAGCAATACGTTCCACAGGGATCCCAATTGGGAACTTGAGCGCTTCGGGGAGGTCGCGGGCTTTGACGATGGGGTTGGCATGGGCGCTCCTTTTGAACCTCATTATACTGGAATCGATTGGCTGTATAATGCCCGAATGCTCATCCTCATCACCTCATGGGTCAACGGGCGGGCGGCCTTCCGCGCCGTCATGGCGATGGCGGCCGCTTCCTTCGCTCTCCGCTTATGGCTCGCGGACAAGTTCCTCAAGACCCCTTATCATGAGTTCACGCTGCATGTGACGGGCCCTGACCAGAACCGATTCCTCTTATGGGCGGAGCGCATCCGCGCCGGGCAGTGGGCCGCGCCCGGCGAAGGCCCGGCCGCGCCGTTCCAGTTTTCCCCCGCCTACTCCTGGCTTCTCTCCCTTTCGCTCGCGTGGGAAAAACACCCGTTCCTCGGCATCTTCGCCCTCCAGTCCGCCCTCTCAGTTCTCGCGGGCATCGCGCTCTGGGACTGCGGCAGGCGCATGGGCTGCCGCGCGGCGGGCCTGGCCGCGGCGGCGCTATGGCTGTTCTATGCGCCGTCCATCTTCACGGACGGGTGCCTGATCCGGGAGTCGCTTCTAACTTCAACGGGTGTGCTGTCATTCTGGGCGATGTTGGCGGCTTGGGACCGGCCGACGTCCGCGCGGTCGCTGCGGGCCGGGCTGCTGCTCGGCGCGTGCGCGGCCCTGCGTTTCCATCTTTTGCTCCCGATCGCGCTATTCGTCTTCATCGCCGCGGCGTCGGCCCGCAAGGATCGCCGGCGCTTCATTGCGGCGCTGCTTATCGCATCGGCGGCCCTGGCGCTACAGCTGCCGGTCACCGTCCGCAACGCGGTCGTCGCCGGACAATTCGCGCCGTTCCCGACCCAGGGGGCCGACGCGCTCATCCTGGGCAATGACCCGGAAGGGCCCGGCATCGGCCACGTTCCCACGGCCAACTCCGCGCGGATGCTCGAGGCGAGCGGCCGCACGGCGGGCGGGGCCGCCGCGGTCATCGGACGCGAGCTGGCAAAAAACCCAGGGGCGGCCCTGGAGCTCTACGGCCGCAAGCTGAAGATGCTTTTTAACGACCATGAGGTCAAAGCCAACTACAGCTTCTATGTCTGGAAAATGCTTTTGCCACCGGCGCGGAAGATCTTTTTAAGCTGGGGCTGGGTTTTTCCGCTCGCGGTCATCGGCGGCTGGTTCGCCTGGCGGCGCAGGAGGCGGGACCGCTGGAAACTCGCGCTCGGGAGCGCGGCGGTCTTCCTGGCGGGCGCGGCCGCGGTGCATATCCAGGCGCGTTACCGCTTCGTGGCGGTTCCGTTCGTTCTTCTGCTGGCGGGACTGGGGCTGGCGGGAATGTGGCGGCTTGCGCTGCGCAAAAAATGGCTCGGACTGATCGGCTGTGTCCTGATCGCGGGAACGATTGCGGTCGCGGTCCGGCCGGACCCTTCGTTCGGCTACTACCGCGTCGTCGGCCTCGACGGCGTCCAACGGCTCAACACGGACCCGCTGCAGGAGTCCGATTACCTCACGCTCCTCATGTCCTGGGTCCTGTCGGACAAGGAAGCGCACGCGGACGTCATCCGCCTCATCTCCAACCGCGCCGCGCGCACCTATGGCCTGTCGGTCGTCGTCCAATTCGATCAGTCCGTTCGGACCCTGAACTCGAACCTCGAAAACGTCCTGAGCCGCTCCTACCGCCAAAAATACGGGTTAAATTAGATCTAACGGGCTTTGACGACGACCACGGTCATGTCGTCATGCTGAGGGGCTTCGCCAACGAAGCCGGCGATCTGGGAACCGATATGGTCGATGATCGTCTTGGAGGGTTCGGAAGCGTGGTCGCGGATCACCTGTTC
>CAZHID010000086.1:2184-3472 GCA_964532445.1 uncultured Planctomycetia bacterium
CGGCGCCGAACATCTCGTTCTGAAGGTTCATCGCCTCGATGATGCCGTCGGTGTAAAGGATCAGGATATCGCCGGTCCCGAAGTCGACCGTCTCCTCAGGAAAGTCCGCCCCGCCCATGATGCCGATCGGCATTCCGCCCGCGTTCAACGGCTTGAAAGTCTTGGAGCGTGTGTTGTACAGGAGCGGCGGGAAATGACCCGCGTTCGAGTACGTGAGCTTGCGGGTCTTGCCGTCGTACACACCGAAGATGTACGTGATGAACATGCCTTCCTGGGTCGAATCCCCCGAGATGTAGTCGTTGGTCTTGCGGAGCATCACGCTCGGTGACGTCTCGGTCAGCGAAATGACACGAAAGATGCTGCGCGAATTGGACATGTAGAGCGAGCCCGGAAACCCCTTGCCCGCCGCGTCCGCGATGACGAACCCCACCTTGTCCTCGCCCGGATACACGAAGTCGTAATAGTCGCCGCCGACGGCCTTGGCCGGAAAGCTGCGCGCCGCGACCTCGAGCCCCGGGACGTCGGGCATTTGGCGGGGCAGCGCTTTTTCCTGAAGCTGCGCGGCGATCTCGAGCTCCTTGGCGATCGCTTCCTTCTCGCGCGCGGTGACTTCGAGCGTCTGCATGTACTGGCGCAGGTCCTGCACCATCTTGTTGAACGCGCCGCCGAGACGGCCGATCTCGTCGTCGGGCATCCCGGGCACTTCCGTCTCGAACTTGCCTTCCGCGACCGCCTGCGCCGCGCCGCTCAAGCGTTCGATCCGCCGGATGTAGCGGCCCAGGATGAGCCACGCGACGTTCACGATGAGCCACAGACAGCCCGCCGTGATCGCGAAATACGCGGCCGCCTGTAAGAGCAGCGGACGGATCAGGCTGCGCATCGCGATCGGGTAGATCATCTGACCGTTCACGGTGCTCAGCGCGCCGCTCACAAGCATGTACTGTTCGTTCTTCGACGAAAAAGAGCCCGCGTTCCCCGCCGCGGCGGCGCGGACGATCTCCGCGGCGTCCTCCTCGGACATGGCCGCTGTTTTGACCAGCACTCCCATCCGGCCGCCTTCCAGCTCGAACGGAATGAGCCGGTCGATCGCCGTCACGAAAATGCTGCCGATCACGGGATTGAGCTCGCTGAACAGCACGTCATAACCCACGACGCCCTTCATGCGCCAGCGCTGGTTGTCGTAAACGGGCGCGGCGAACGAAACGGTCGTCTCGCCCGAGCGCGCGTCGGCGTACCGCGGGATGCAGACGGCGTTCTTCCCCTTGCGGGCGCACGCGTACCAAGGGCG
>CAZHID010000086.1:3482-4598 GCA_964532445.1 uncultured Planctomycetia bacterium
GCGAGGGAGACCAGGGCGGGATCGGTGCCGTCGAGCGTGAGCGCGACCTCGCCGCCGGCCTCGCCGTGCTGGAGCGCGTTGCCGACCAGGTTCGACAGCACCTGGAAGACGCGGTCGCGGTCCCACGCGCCGCCGGTCTCGCCCAGCTCCTTCACCTCGCCCGTGCGCGCGTCGGCGTACGGCGGGATGAAGACGGCGTTCTTCCCCTTGCGGGCGGACGCGTACCAAGGGCGGGCCTTGTAGTCGAAGCCGGAGCCGGATTCCCAGTCGGCGGAATTCACGAGGGATTCGCCGTTGTCATCGCCGTAATAGACGGCGGCCAGCTGGTTGTCGGAGGCGAACTCGGCCAGATCCGTGCGGATATCGGAGCCGGAGGCGAGGGTTTTTTCGACGCGGTAGGCGGCGACCTGCGCGAGGTTCAAACGGTCGTTGATCCACTTGTCGGAAAGGTCGATCGCGAGCTTGACCGCGGTCTCCGAGGTCGTGCGTACGTATTTTTTAAAGTTCAGATAGGAATGGAATTGCTGGGCGCTGACAATGAGCAGTGTCAACGCGAAGACGCTGAGGAAGAGAACGCTGCCGAGTTTGGCGCGGATGGAGACGAACATGGGTGGGATTATATCAGCTCGTGGTGCCGGACGTATCCGTCAAAAGAGCCTCGACGGCGCCCGTCACCTCAGCGCCCATCGGGTCCTGACGGGACCCGAAGCGCGCGGCGACCTTTCCGTCGGGCCCGACCAGGAATTTGGTGAAGTTCCAGCCGACCTCGCCCTGCAAGCCGGGACGCGTGGTCAGGAACCGGTACAGCGGGTGGATATCACCGCCTTTAACACTGATCTTGGAAAAAAGCGGGAACGTCGTTCGGTATTTGATCGAACAAAATTCCCGGATCTCGGCGTCGGTCCCGGGCTCCTGACCCATGAAATCATTGGCCGGGAACGCGAGAACTTCGAACCCGCGGCCCTGGTAACGCTCATAAAGCTTCTGAAGTCCGGCGTATTGGGGCGTAAAGCCGCAGCGGGACGCCGTGTTCACGATCAGAAGAACTTTGCCGTTATAGTCCGACAGGTCCTTCTCCGCGCCCTGGATATCCTTGAGGCGAAAGGCGTGAACGCT
>CAZHID010000086.1:4608-8094 GCA_964532445.1 uncultured Planctomycetia bacterium
AACGCTCGCCGCGTCGGACGCGTGCGGCTGCGGCCGGGACTCCGACGCGATCGCGCGTGCCACCCAAGCAAAGGCCGCGGCGCCGAAAAGGACGGCCAAGCCCATCAAGATCCAGATACCTTTCAGGTCGGTTTTCATGTCCGCATTCTACCAATATGACGCGCGGACGGGAATGATGATTTGTAAAATAATTTGATGTTTTTACTTGTCTCTGACTATCAGGGTTTAATTGTATAGGGGTGCTTAACCGTGTCTATTTTTAGGTTAATACTTTTCGTCTCTGGTACAAAAACAATTTGATTGTTTCTCAACGTGTGTTATAATCCTGCCCATGGAAAAAGAAATCAAAGCCCTCGGCAAAAAATTACGTGAACTCCGGCGCACCCGGAACATGACCATCCTGGACGTCTCCAAAGCGACCGGGATCGACATCGCCTCCCTCTCCCGTATGGAGAACGGCAAAATGACCGGGACGTTCAAGTCCCATCTTGCGCTTTCCAAAGCGCTGGGCGTGCGTCTGCCGGACCTTTATGAAAAAGTGCTCGAGATGAGCGTGGATGATGAGCCGGATACCCGGCTGAGCGACCCCGTCCAGTCGATCTCCGGCAGCGTGATCTCCGAAATGCTGGCCGGACTCGGCGGTGACCGCAAGATGACGCCGATCCGTCTGACCCTCAAGGCCGGCGCGATGACCCTCAACGAAGAATTCCCTCTTGGCGCCGAGCGCTTCCTGTACATGATCAAAGGCAAGATCGATGTGGTGTTCAAGGAATCCACCCGCTCCCTCAAGGACGGCGAGACCCTTTACTTCAACGCGGCGACCCCGCATCACTTCCTGAACCGGGCGGCGCGCGAAAGCACCTGCCTGATCGTCACGACCTACCCGCAGATCGATATCCGCTAGGCTCTCTTAACGTTCTTCGGGATCCAAAATTGGACCGGCCCATGAAAATGGGCCGGTTTTTTGTTGTCTGTGGAATGGAGCGGGAGTGAGCGGGCGTTCGGTGAGCGCTATTTTCTGACGGTAAAAGCGTAATTCGTGTAGTTACGCTGCTTGATGCGCCCCGACTGCCAGGCGTCATAAAAAACCTCCACGATCGAGGGGTCGAACTGGCTGTTCGCGCAGCGGCGAAGTTCCGCGAAGGCCTCATCCGGGGTCCTGCCCTTCGAATACGGCCGGGTGGTCACCATCGTGTCGTAGGAATCAACGACCGAAACGATGCGGCCCAGAAGCGGGATCTCCTCCCCCTTGAGACCATAAGGATATCCCTTACCGTCCCAGCGCTCGTGATGGTACTTGCAGCCGTCGGCGATCTCTTTCATCCCGCGGATAGGCTTGAGGATATTCACGCCGACTTCGACATGGGTCTTCATCACGGTGAATTCGTCGTCCGTCAGCGCCGCGGGCTTATTGAGGATATGGTCCTTGATGCCGATCTTGCCGATGTCATGGAGCAGGCCCGAAAGCTGAGCCGCCTCCAGGAAATTCCGGTCGTACGGGATGATCCCCTTGTCGATGAGCTCGGTCGCGACGACCAGGGTGTAATGCGAAACGCGCTCGGAATGACCCTTGGTGTATCGGTCCCGCGCGTCGATCGCGGAAACGAGCGCGCCGGCGGTGTCGATCAAAAGGTGATGCTCCCTCTCCAGCGAATCCTTGAGCCCTTTGATGAGCTCCGCGTTGGCCACGGCCATCGCCACATCGTTCGCGAGCGTCGAAAAAACGTTGATCTCGTCTTCGAGGTACTTTTCGCCGCTGAGCTTGTCGCCCAGGATGAGGACGGCGACCAGTTCGTTCTTGTAGTAGCTCGGCACGCAGATCGAGGCGCGGAGCATTTCCATCTGCTGCTTGATCTCGGTGAACGCGATGGCGTGCCGTTCCCGGCGGTTGACCAGGATCTCGAAGTTGCGGATGTGCTCGAGCTCCGTATAGACCAGCGCTTCCTTGCGGTGGAACTTGTGGTCCCGGAAGCCGTCCTCATTGGCCTTGAAGTAGCTGATCAGCGGGCTCTGGCATTTGACCCGGATGTAGCCGATCGGGATGCGCTGGCCGGCTTCGCCTTTGGAATCGATCAGCACGTAGGAGTCCTTCTCCCGGTCGTAGAGGAGGACGGCCACGTGCGTGGCGCCGATCTGCCGGTCGATGAAGCGCGTGATCAGGCGCAGGAGCGTGATCGGGTCCTTGACCCGGATCATGCTCTTCGAGGCGCTGATCAGGGCCTGATGCAGGTCCATGCGTCCGTATGCGACCATCTTATAATTCCTTTAAATATCGGAACACGGTGGCTTCCAGGTCTTCCAGCACGAGTGGTTTGGTGATGTAGTCGCAGGCCCCGAGCGATTTGGCCCGGACCATCGAGATCTCGTCGTCCACGCCGGTGGTCATCAGCACCTTGGCCTTGGGTACGGCTTCCCGGATGCGCGGAAGAGTCGTCAGTCCATCCTCGGAATTCTTCATCATCACGTCCAGAAGGACCACGTGGGGCTGGAAGCTGGATGCGCTCGCGACGGCCTCCTCGGCGTTGGAAGCCTGGAGCACGCGGACGCCGCGCAGCTCGAAGAACATTTTGACGAAGTTGCAGATCTCGATCTCGTCGTCGACCACCAGAAGGCGTTTCTTGTCAGCGTCCGCCATGGGCAAGAGCCTCCTTGATTTTGAGTTCCAGATCCTTCAGGGATGTCAGCGGTTTGTCGAAGCAGGCGAAGGCCCCCAGTGAGAGGAGACGTTCCCGTGTTTTACCGAAGCCTTCCGACGCCGTGATCATGATCACCTGTGTGCCCGGGCTCGCGGCACGGATCTCGCCCATGACGGCGTCGCCGTGCTTCCCGGGCATCTTAAGGTCGATGAGCGCGATCTCAGGCCGCTCCGCGCAGCCGATCGCTATCCCGCTCTCCCCCTCATTGGCCATGAACACCTGGTAACCGCGCGGCTCGAAGTAGCTCTTGATGAAGGAGGTGAATTCCTTCTCGTCGTCGATGGTGAGGAGTTTAGGCATGGAGCGCCTCCTGACCCGGGACGTTCTGCTGGGCCAGCCGGAACGTGAGCGTGAACTCGGTCCCTTTGCCTACCTCGCTCTTGACCGCGATCGAGCCCTCATTGCGCTCGACGATCTGTTTGACGATGAAAAGGCCGAGCCCCGTCCCCTTGCCGGGGTCTTTGGTCGTGAAGAAGGGATGGAAGATCTTTTCGATCTTCTCTTCCGGGATGCCATGACCGTTGTCCCGGATCATCACCATGGCCTTCGTCCCGTTGCGGCGGCCGTCGACCACGATCTTCCCCGAACCGCTGATCGCCTGCGCGGCATTGCGGACGATGTTGAAAATGATCTCCTGAACTTCTTTGCGGTCCGCCAGGATCCTGGGGAAATCCGCCGGCAGGTCGACCCGGATGTCGACGTTCTCGAGCCGCAGCTCATGGCCGAGGATCGCGATCACTTCAGTGAGCTCACGCGCGACGTCCACTTCGGTGACCTGGAAGTGTTTATT
>CAZHID010000087.1:0-3230 GCA_964532445.1 uncultured Planctomycetia bacterium
CGTTGATGGTCTCAAGCGATTCAGGCTCCAAGGCGCCGAAGGAGAGGTCCGCGCGGATGGGATGCTCCCGTCCGCACTTCAGGCCGCTCCCAGCGCGGCCGGCGGCGCGGCGGGCGATGCCGCGCTTGCGTTGCCCGAAGGAATTTATCTGTCGGATGGACCGGGCAGGGCATTAAAAAAATTGCACGCCGGCTGGCCCGGCGCGCTGCCGCGTTCGTTGGTCTACGAACCGGCCGCCGACCGCTTGATCGCCGTGACGGAGCGCGGAGTTTTTAAATACGACCACCCGGATATAGGGAGCTACTTGGAGGCGCGGCGCCTGGAGGATCCGCAAAAGATCCGGGCGTTGACCGCTTCTTTCTCGCATGAGCCCGGCATCCTGGAGCTTCAGCAAGCGGCCATGCGGTACGCTGAGGTCCATCCTGACAAGATCACCGCTTGGCGGGAGCAGGCCGCGCGCCGCGCATGGCTTCCTACGCTCAGCGTCGGCCAGGACCGGGGTTTGGATCAGACCGTGGACATCGATCGCGGCGGGACCGGGGACGCGGACCGGTTCATTGAGGGTCCCTCTGAGAAAGACCAGCAATGGTCCGTGGACCTTAGCTGGGATCTGGGCGATCTCATCTGGAGCACCGACCAGACCACGATCGACAATCGTTCCAAGCTGATGGTCCAGCTCCGCGATGATCTTCTGAGCCAGTTGAACCAGCTTTATTTCGCGCGGCGGCGTTTACAGATCGCGGGACTTGTGGACGGCGGGTCGGAGATCCAGAAGGAGCTGGACCGGACGCTCCAGATAGAGGAGTACACCGCCGGATTGGACGCGCTAACGGGAGGGTATTTTAGCCGGGCCTTAGGTCAGGAGCCCGGGCTGAAGGTGCGCACTGAGATCGCGTGACCGGACGTGTGAACGCGCGGAATTTCTACGTGCAAAAAATATGCGAAGGAATATAATGTCGGCGCACACCACCAAATGATCCAGGAGCGCCCGATGAACGAAGCCGATCTGATAACTTTTTTTAACCTGCAGGTATTCCGCACCAACACTATCGGTGATCTCGGGGAATCGGTCCTCGTTTTTGCCGCGTCCATGCTGGCTCTTTGGATCGTCAAGGTTTGGGTCATCCGGCTGCTGAAAAAAACAGCCGCGCAGACGAGCACGACGCTCGATGATTTTTTGATCGAAGTTTTTGACAAGGCTGTCCTGCCGGTCCTGTACGCGGGGTCGATCTGTCTGGCGCTCGGATATCTGGACCTGTCCAAGGGCACGAGCCGCTTCGTGGACGGCGCGTTCAAGGTGATCGCGATCTTCCAGGCGGTCCGCGCGCTCCTGTCCGTTCTGACGTTCTTCATCAAGAATTCCTGGATCAAGCCCGGCGCTCCGGGCGGCGTTGCCACCAAGAGCATCCTCACCATCGTTCGGGTCCTGGTCTGGCTCATCGCTTCACTTTTCCTTTTGGACAACCTCGGCTTCGACGTCAATGCGGTCATCGCGGGTCTGGGTGTCGGTGGTATCGCGGTGGCGCTCGCGGCGCAGACCATTCTGGGCGACCTTTTCAATTACTTTGTCATCGTGTTCGATCAGCCGTTCGTCGAAGGCGACTTCATCGTCGTGGACGAATTCAAAGGCGAGATCGAAAAGATCGGCATCAAGAGCACCCGGATCCGGTCGTTGGACGGGGACATGCTCATCATGTCCAACTCGAACCTGATGTCGAGCCGTATCCGCAACTTCAAGCGCATGGAAAAGCGCCGCGCGGCCTTCGCGCTCGGTGTCGTTTATCAGACACCTGCGGAAAAAGTGCAGCGCATCCCGGAGACGATCCGGCAGATCGTGCTGCAGCATCCCAAGGCTGTTTTTGACAGGGCGCATTTTAAATCCTTCGGACAGTCGAGCCTCGATTTTGAAGTCGTGTACTTCGTTCTCGACAGGGAATACAACGTCTATATGGATATCCAGCAGAAGATCAACCTCGAGATCATGAAGCGTTTTGAAGACGAGGGGATCGAGTTCGCGTATCCGACGCAGACGGTGTATAACTATGGCGAAATCCCTCAGACGAAGCTCGTAAAAAACTAAATTAAGTTCTTTCGATTTTCGATCAAAATAAAAAACAGTTGACTTCTAAATGCGCGGAATTATACTAAATCTAGTCATGAACAACGCGCAAAACCCAACATATAGTGGTTCCGGCCCTTCCCAGACGTTAAGTACAAATAGCTAACAATTTATGACAAAAGTTTCAACCTTAAGGAATTGCTATCCCCAAAATCGGTCAATCGAGGAGAAATCGTAACATGTCGAACAACACCACCGCCGGCTCATCCATCCAGGTTCAAAAGCGCAACGGACAGCTGGTTCCCTTTAATATGGCCCGTATCGAGTCCGCCGTCGCCAACTCGTTCAAGGAACTCCGCGGAATACCGCGCGAGACGGACCTTCCGGTCGAGGTCCAGGCCGATGTCGACAAGATCACACATTGCGTGGCCGATGTTCTCTTGGACCGCGCGTCCAAGTCCGGCCGCCTGAACGTGGAAGAGATCCAGGACGAAGTGATCCGCCAGCTCTATGAGAACGGCTCCCGCCAGGTCGCGGAGAGCTACGCCAACTACCGCCGCGAGCACGCCGCCCGCCGGGCGATCTTCGAGCTGTACCGCACCGCGAAGCGCGACGGCAAGGAAGTTTCTTTCAAGCCGGAAAAGATCACGATCGCGATCGCCAAGGCCTTCCGCGCCGCGTACAACGGCCGTCTGTCCCAGGAACATCTGTCCGCCGCGCGGAGCCTCTCGGACCGGGTGGTCAACGAGGTGCGCGCCAAGTGGCCTCAGGGCGGCGCCGTTTCCATCGAAGACATCCAGGACATCGTCGAGCGCACGCTCATGACGAGCAGCTACTACGAAGTGGCCAAGCGCTACATCGTCTACCGCGAAGAGCGCCGCCGCGAGCGCGCCGCCAA
Source organism: uncultured Planctomycetia bacterium (assembly GCA_964532445.1). Taxonomy (GTDB): domain Bacteria; phylum Omnitrophota; class Gorgyraeia; order 2-02-FULL-51-18; family JAGOUK01; genus JAGOUK01. The sequence continues at coordinate 2,958 of CAZHID010000087.1, forward strand.
GGCCAAGTCTGAACCCAAGTTCGACTGGGCCAAGAGCTACCAGGTCCGCACCGCCGACAATCAGCTCAAAGAGTTGGACGTCGAAGAGCTGGTGTTCAAGGTCGGTACGGCCTGCGCCGGGCTTGAGAACGTCTCCGCCGAGAACATCGTCAAAGAATCCCTCAAGAACTACTTCAACGGCATCACGGAAGCCCAGGTCGACTTCACGAACATCCTGGCCGCGCGCTCGATGATCGAAAAAGCACCCAACTACAGCCAGGTCGCGGCGCGCCT
>CAZHID010000087.1:3240-8081 GCA_964532445.1 uncultured Planctomycetia bacterium
CCTTCTGCTACTGACTGGATATCAGGAAGCGATCGGCAGCCCCGTGAGCCTCGAGAGCATCCGCACTGAGTACCCCCGTTACCTGGGGCAGTACATCCGCAAGGCGGTGGAGCATGAGCTGGTCAGCCCGGACCTTCTCGACTTCGACCTCGACTTCTTGGGCAAGCAGCTGAAGCCCGAACGCGACCTGACGTTCCGGTACATGGGTCTTCAGACGCTCTACGACCGTTATTTCATCCACTGGCAGGACCGGCGTCTGGAGATCCCCCAGGTGTTCTGGATGCGCGTCGCGATGGGTCTGGCCAAGCGCGAGAAGAACAAGAACGAGTGGGCGGTCAAGTTCTATGACACCCTTTCGACCTACCGCTTCGTCTCGTCGACCCCGACCCTCTTCAACTCCGGCACCATTCACTCGCAGCTTTCCTCGTGCTACCTGACGACGATCAAGGACGACCTGCTCCATATCTTCAAGTGCATGCAGGACGACGCGATGCTGTCGAAATGGTCAGGCGGTCTGGGGAACGACTGGACCTATGTCCGCGCGATGGGCTCCCGCATCAAGGGGACCAACGGCAAGAGCCAGGGGATCATTCCGTTCCTCAAGGTCGCCAACGACGTGGCCGTCGCCGTGAACCAGGGCGGCAAGCGCCAGGGCGCGATGTGCGCGTACCTCGAAACGTGGCATATGGACATCGAGGAATTCCTTGAGCTTCGTAAGAACACCGGTGATGACCGCCGCCGCACCCATGACATGCACACAGCCAACTGGATCCCTGACCTGTTCATGAAGCGTGTGAAGCAGAACGGTGAGTGGACCCTCTTCAGCCCGAGCGACGCCAAGGACCTGCATGACCTGTACGGTCAGGCCTTTGAACAGCGCTACGAGGAGTACGAGGCGCAGGCCAAGCAGGGGAAGATCCGTCACAAGACCGTTCAGGCCGTCCAGCTCTGGCGCAAGATGCTCACGATGCTGTTCGAGACCGGCCATCCCTGGATCACTTGGAAGGACCCCTCCAACCTCCGCTCGCCCCAGGACCATGTCGGCGTCGTGCACAGCTCGAACCTCTGCACCGAGATCCTGCTCAACACGTCCGAGCATGAGACCGCCGTGTGCAACCTCGGGTCCGTGAACCTCGCCGAGCACACCACCGAGCGGGGATTGAACCACGAGCTGCTCCGTGACACGATCACCGCCGCCGTGCGCATGCTCGACAACGTGATCGACATCAACTACTACCCGACCAAGGAATCCGCTTTCTCGAACGAGAAACACCGGCCCGTAGGTCTCGGGATCATGGGCTTCCAGGACGCTCTGTACCTCCAGAACATGAGCTACGCGTCCCAGCAGGCCGTCGAGTTCGCGGATGAGAGCATGGAAGCGGTCTCGTACTACGCCATCCTCGCGTCGAGCCAGCTGGCCTCGGAGCGCGGCGCGTACGCGACGTATCCCGGTTCCAAGTGGTCGCGGGGCCTCTTGCCGATCGACACCCTTCAGACCCTCGAGGTCGAGCGCGGGGTCCCCGTGCGCGTCGACCGCGGCGCGAAGATGGATTGGAAGCCGGTCCGCGAGTCGGTCCAGCGCCACGGGATGCGCAACTCCAACGTGATGGCGATCGCGCCGACCGCGACCATCGCCAACATCGTTGGCGTGACCTCCTCGATCGAGCCGACCTATAAGAACATCTTCGTCAAGAGCAACCTCTCCGGCGAATTCACCGTGCCCAACGATTACCTGGTGCAGGACCTGAAACGCCTGGGACTTTGGGACGAGGATATGATCAACGACCTCAAGTACTTCGACGGGAGCGTTCAGGAGATCGGCCGGATCCCTCAGCACATCAAGCAGAAGTACCCGACCGCGTTCGAAGTGGACTACGAGTGGGTGGTGGAAGCCGCCGCGCGCCGTCAGAAGTGGATCGACATGGGCCAGTCGCTCAATCTCTACCAGGCGTCCACGAGCGGCAAGAAGCTCGGCGACATGTACATGCGCTGCTGGGAAGCGGGCCTCAAGACGACCTACTACCTCCGTTCACTCGGCGCGACCCGCATCGAGAAGAGCACGATCGACGTCAACAAGTACGGCAACGTGCTCGGTCAGAAAAAAGAGGACGTCAAGAAGGAGTTCAGCGCCGAGGAGAAGCAGCAGTGCAGCATCGAGAACGGGCCCAACTGCGAAGCGTGCCAGTAATTCGCCCTCATAAGTTCATCAGTTGAAATTAATAAGTACCTAATAAGGAAGACCGCCTCATGAGCACCAACATCGCCGGGTTCACCAGCCTCCGGAAGACCACTGACCGCGTGAATTCCACCGCCAAGCGGATCATCAACAACGACAAGGTGGTCGACGTCAATCAGCTGATCCCCATCAAGTACAAGTGGGCGTGGCAGTATTATCTCGACGCGTGCGCGAACCACTGGATGCCGCAGGAGATCATGATGCAGCGCGACATCGAACAGTGGAACAACCCGGCCGGATTCACCGAGGACGAGCGCCGCGTGATCAAGCGCAACCTCGGGTTCTTTTCGACCGCGGACACGATCGTCGCCAACAACGTCGTGCTCGCGATCTACCGGTACATCGACAACCCCGAGTGCCGCCAGTACCTCCTGCGCCAGGCCTTCGAGGAGGCGATCCACATCCACTCGTACCAGTACATCATCGAGTCGCTCTCGATGGACGACGGCGAGATCTTCAACATGTACCGGGAAGTCTCGACGATCTATGACAAGGACGAGTTCCAGATGAAGCTCACCGAGGACCTCCTGAGCGAGAACTTCGAGTGCAAGTCGGAGCGCGGCCGTGAACGTCTGCTCGACAACCTGATCGGTTACTACGCGGTCATGGAAGGCATCTTCTTCTACAGCGGCTTTGTGATGCTCCTGTCCTTCGGCCGCCAGAACCGCCTGCCGGGCGCTTGCGAGCAGATCCAGTACATCCTGCGCGACGAGAGCATGCACATGAACTTCGGTCTCGACATGATCAACGGCATCATCGATGAGAATCCCGATGTCTGGACCCCCAAATTCCAGGCGTCCGTCGTCGAAAAGATCAAGTTGGCCGTCCAGCTCGAATACAACTACGCCAAGGATTGCCTGCCCAACGGCGTGCTGGGTCTCAACTCCGACATGTTCAAGGAGTATGTCCAGTACATCGCTGACCGGCGTCTCGAAAAACTGCGTCTCCCGCGTGTGTACGGGTCCGAGAACCCGTTCCCGTGGATGAGCGAGATGATCGACCTCAAGAAAGAGAAGAACTTCTTCGAAACCCGCGTCACGGAGTACCAGACCGGCGGTTCGTTGGAGTGGTAAAGGCTTAACGTTCTTTCGGGCCGGCTGTTCGAGTCCGGCCGTCCGCATTGCCCGGCCGGAAATCCTTCCGACCGGGCTTTGCTGTCTCGGGTCCATGATCTCCTTCGGGCTGTACCGCCCGGCGATCTTCGGTCTATAATCTTTTCAGCGGTCCGATAGTTTTTCGGCCTTCCAATTTGGGAGTTTATTACGCGAGTGAAAAAAGAAACGAAAAAGAAAGCGCCGGTAAAGGCGGTTAAAGAGACGGGTTCGCCCCGGATCGGGACCGCCAATCTGGGCTTTCCGCGCATCGGCCCTGACCGCGAGCTCAAGCGCGCGTTGGAAGGGTATTGGAAAGGGGATATCGACGAAAAGACCCTCCTCGGGACGGCCCGCTCCCTGCGCAAGGCCGGCTGGCAGGCCCAAAAAGCCGCCGGCATCGAAATGATCCCCTCGAACGACTTCAGTCTTTACGATCACATGCTGGACATGATCTGCCTGGTGGGCGCCGTTCCCGAACGCTTCGGTCCTTCCAAAGGGCCGGTGAGCCTGGACACTTACTTCGCGATGGCGCGCGGGACGCGAAAAAATGCCGGACCCTCCGCGGCCGCGGCATCGGCCCACGCGATGGAAATGACCAAATGGCTCGACACGAACTACCACTACATCGTCCCCGAGCTCAATAAAGGGATGAAGTTCCGCATGACCTCCAGCAAGGTCTGCGACGAGTATCAGGAAGCGCGCGGCTTGGGGATCCAGACACGTCCGGTGCTGGTGGGTCCGGCGTCGTTCCTGTCCTTCGGCAAATGCCGCGGCGAGAAGTTCGATGTCTTTACGCTCATGGACGCGCTCCTGCCGGTCTATGTGGACACGCTCAAAGCGCTCCAGAAGCTCGGAGCGGAGTGGGTGCAGATGGACGAGCCCGTTCTTGTGCTGCAAATTCCGCAAGAGGCGAGGGAAGCGGTCCGCAGGACGTACGAGACGCTGGCCCGTGAGGTTCCGGGCATCAAGATCTGTCTCACCTCCTACTTCGACGCGCTCGACGACAACATGGACCTCGCGATGGGCCTGCCTGTGGCCGCGCTGCACGCGGACCTCGTTCGCGCGCCTCATCAGCTCAAGCACCTCCTGGATTCCGCGCCGTCCGGACTCGGGTTTTCGCTCGGCGTGATCGACGGCCGCAACATTTGGAAGAACGACATCTCTCAGACGCTGAGGAATTTGCGGGAGGTTTTTTCCGAGCGCGCTTCCCGTCAGATCTGGATCGCGCCGTCGTGTTCGCTCATGCACGTGCCGCTGGACCTTTCGCTCGAGACCGAGCTGGACCCCGAGGTCATGTCCTGGATGTCCTATGCCAAACAAAAATTGGAAGAGGTCCAGACGGTCCGGACCGCGCTCGTCAAAGGTGACAAGGCGGTCATGCCCCAGCTTGAAGCCAACCGCAAGGCGATGGACAGCCGCCGCCGCTCAGCAAAGACCCGCGTGGCCGCGGTCCGCGTCCGTGCCGCCGATGTGAGATCGCGCGACCTGAAGCGGGGCGATCTTGAGCAGCG
>CAZHID010000088.1:0-2686 GCA_964532445.1 uncultured Planctomycetia bacterium
CACATGACGCTGATCTACGACTTCATTTTATCGATCTATGTGCTCGTGACGCTGCCGATCCTCCTATCCAAGGGCAAGCTCAAGGAAGGGTTCCGCGAGCGCAGGGGACATCTGCCCGCCGGCGCCGAAGCCCTTCTGAAAGGGCGTTCCGTCATCTGGATCCACGCGGTGAGCGTGGGTGAGGCGCGTCTGGCCGTCCGGCTCATCCGCCGGCTCGCGGTGCGCGCGCCGGAACTGGCCGTGACGCTGACGACGACGACCGCGTCCTCGCAAAAGATCGCCCGTGACGCCGTCGGCGCCCTCGCCGTGGTGCCCTACTGTCCTTTTGACCTGAGCTGGATGGTGAAACGTTTTCTGAACGCGGTGAACCCCCGCGCGATCGTGATCCTTGAGACGGAGGTGTGGCCCAATCTGCTGCGGCAGGCGGAGAAACGCGGCATCCCGGCGCTGGTCGTGAACGCGCGGCTCTCCGACAAGGCGTTCCCCATTTATCTCAAATGGCGGCCGTTCCTCAAGTCCATTTTCGGCCGGATCACGCGCTGCCTGGCTCAGAGCGAGGAGCACGCCCGGCGGTACGTGCGGATCGGCGTGCTGGAGGACCGGGTCAACGTCACCGGCAACATGAAGTTCGATCTGGAGGTCCCGCTCCTCACGGAGTCGGTCCGCCGCGCGATGACCGTGTTCCGGGCGGACTCCAAGGCGCTTTTTCTCGCGGCGTCGACGCATGCGGGGGAGGAAGCGATGACGGCGGGGGCATTTCTCGGGATCCGAAACCACGTTCCGGGCGCCAAACTCGTCATCGCCCCGCGCCACCTGGAGCGGCTCGCGGAAGTCGAAGAAATCATCCGCTCGAAGGGGCTAAAGTGCGCTAAAATATCAGACTTGGAACGGCATTACGCCCAGGACGTCGACGTTCTCATCGTGGACGAATGGGGGGTCTTGAACCAGCTGTATTCGCTGGTGGACCTGGTCTTTGTGGGAGGAAGTCTCGTGCCGGTCGGCGGTCATAACCTGGCCGAACCGGCCGTCGCCGGGTGTCCCGTGCTGTACGGGCCCTGGACGCAGAACTTCCGCGACATGGAAGAGGAGTTCCGCTCCGCCGGCGCCGGCATCAAGGTCGCCGACGCGCGGGAGCTCGAACGGCGCGTGATCGGGCTTTTTCAGGACCCCGGCGCGCGGAGGCTTCAATCGGCGCGTTCCCGCGCCGTCGTCGCCGCCAATGCCGGAGCCACCGAACGCAACCTAGAGGAAATTTTGAAATGGTCGGCAAAAAAATGATCCATCCGCTGCTCGGCGTCGGGGAAAAAATTTACCGCTGGGGCCTGGAGCGCGATCAGAAGCGCGCCGGCGAGCCCAAGAAGCTCGATGCCCGCGTGATCTCCGTCGGCAACATCACCTGGGGCGGCACGGGCAAGACCCCGATGACCATGTTCCTCGCCAAGAGCCTCGCCGAAGCCGGTCAAAAAGTGGCCGTTCTCACCCGCGGTTACGGCAACGATGAATGCCAGGAGCTCAAAGAGCGTCTCAAGGACATTCCCGTACTCGTCGGCAAGGACCGGTACCTCACCGGCCGCGAAGCGATCGAAAAACACGGCGCGCGCTGGATCATTCTGGACGACGGATTCCAGGTCTGGGGGCTCAAGCGCGATCATGACATCATCACCGTGAACGCGACACAGCCGTTCGGCAACGGCCGGCTCATCCCGGCCGGCAATCTGCGCGAACCGCTGGAAGCCCTGAGCCGCGCCAACACTTTCGTGCTGACCCAGTCTTTTTTGGGCCGCCACAACACGGCGCATATCCGGCAGAAGCTCCGCGAAGTGAACCCCAAAGCACCGGTTTTTGAGGCGGACCATCACCCGATCGCGTTCCTGGACTTCCGCAACAGCCGGCCGCTCCCGCTCGACATGATCCGCGACCAGCGCGTGGCGATCCTCTCGGGGATCGAGGACCCGATGTCGTTCGAGAACACGCTGTCACGTCTGGGCGCCAAGATCGTGTACGCCGCCCGCTTCCGCGACCATCACACCTTCACGCCCGGCGACCTGAAAAAGGTGTTCGACGCGTGTCAGGAGTGCCGGGTGCGCTACCTGGTGACGACCGAAAAAGATTCCTACCGCCTCGCGAACCTCCTCAAAGACGACCGTCAGCCGACCCGGCTTCTGATGCTGCGCATCGAGCTCCGGATGGATGACGAGGAGACCTTCCTCGAACGATGCCTGAACGCCGCCGCGACCCGCTAGGCCTCGAGCTGGCCGACCGGGCGCTTCTGGCCGTTCTGAAGACGCTGCGCCTCCTGCTGCGCCCCTGGCCGATGGCCTGGCGCATCCGGCTGGGAGGCCTTGTCGGCCGCGCGGCCGGCCGTCTCTCCAAGCGCCGCGTTCTGGCGCTGAACAATCTCAAGCGCGCTTTCCGTGACGATGTTTCCGTCGACCGCGCTCATCTCGAGCGTGTCGTCAGCGATTCCTACCGGGACTTGGGGCGCTCCATGACCGAGTTCCTGATGAGCCCGGGGATCGACCGCGCGTACTTTGATTCGCACGTGGAGATCGAAGGTGAGGAGCATTTCACCGCCGCGATCGCCCGCGGCCGGGGCGCGGTGCTGCTCACCGGGCACTTCGGCAACTGGGAATTCCTGAACCTGATGGCCGGTGTGCGGGGTCACGCGCGGGCGGTCCTCGCGAAG
>CAZHID010000088.1:2696-4474 GCA_964532445.1 uncultured Planctomycetia bacterium
GCGTACCTCAACGGATTGCGCGCGCAAAAAGGCGGTCAGGTCGTCATGCGCGGCATGGACCTGCGCCGCGCATACCGGGCGCTGGAGCAGGGCGGGCTGGTCGGCATCCTGGCGGACCAGGACGGCGGACCGCGCGGCATCTTCACGCCTCTTTTTGGCCGTTCCTCCTCTTATCCTCGGGGCGTCGCCCGGTTCTCCTACGCTTCTTCCGCCGCCGCGCTGCCCGTCTTCAGCGCCCGCATCGCTCCGGACCGCCACCGCATCCACATCGGACCGGCGGTCCTGCCGGAGCCGGGCGAGTCCGAGCCGGACTTCGAAAAGCGCGTCGTCGCCGCGTTCTCGGCCCAGCTCGAAGCCGTCGTCCGGCGCTATCCCTCCCAGTGGATGTGGCCGCATCGCCGATGGAAATCGAGCCCCGACCGGGACGTGCTGGTTTTGGATGACGGCCGCAAGGGGCACGTGAACCAGTCGCTCGCGCTGGCCGGCAAGGTCGCCGAACGGCGCGCGGCCGACGCTCGTCAGAGCGGCGCGCCCGAGGGTGAGACCCGGGTGAGGGTCGAGCGGGCGGAGTTCCGCTCCGCCGCCGCGCGGGCCGCGCTGACGTTCTGGGGGATAATGACCCGCGGGCGTCTTTGGGGCGGCCGCACGTGGCTCGCGTGGACCCTGACCCCCTCAAGTTTCGGCCGTTTGATGACGGCGCCGGCGGACACGGTGATCTCCTGCGGGACCGCCACGGAAGCGGTGAATTTGATCGTCGCGCGTGATTGCCGCGCGAAGTCCTGCTACATCCAGAAGCCTCAGTTCGGGGGCCGGTATTTTTCCGCCGTGCTCATCCCGGCCCACGACCGTCCCGCGGCCGCTTCCAACACGCTCCGCACCGGCGGAGCGGTGAGCGTACTGGACCCTGCCAAGCTGGAGCGTCTCCGTGAGCGCGCCCGAGCCGAGGCAGGGATCCCGGCCGGCGCGCGCGTCGCCGCGCTTCTCATTGGCGGTCCGTCCAAGCATGCCCCCTGGGACCCGGGAACGCTGGAACGGGCATTTTTTGCCTTGCGTGATCTGAGCCGTGAGCATAAGATTTATCTGCTCATTACCACGTCCCGGCGCACGGATCCGGCCGTGGAATCCGCGGCGGAGCGGGCGTTCACGGGTCAGCCGTTCTGTCCGGTGGTCGTCATCGCAAGCCGCTCCAACCCGGCGAGCGCTTACGAAGGTATTTTGGCCGCCGCCGACCGTTTGCTTGTCACGGCGGATTCCGTCTCAATGGTCTCCGAAGCGGCGGGCACCGGCAAACCGGTCGGGCTCATCACGCCGGGGGACCAGCCGATCCGGGCAGGCAAGTTCGCGCGTTTCATACAGGCTCTGGAGAGGGAGGGGTCCGCGCGGCGGGTCCCGACACCCGAGCTCAAGGAATTTTTATTGGCGGACCCGTCCGCCCGACCGGGATCGTCACCGGCGACGGATGCTATAGGCGCGGCCGCAGAACGGCTGGCCGTTTGATCAACTTTATTGGAAAGACCCTCTGACATGAACATCCTTCAGATCGTGCCGGAACTGCGCTCAGGCGGCGTCGAACGGGGCACCGTCGACTTCGCCAAGTACCTGCTCACCCAGGGTCACGGCTCCCTCGTCGTTTCTGCCGGCGGCGCGCTCGTCGCGGACCTCGAATCGGCCGGCGTCCGCCACATCACGATGCCCGTCCACAAAAAGTCCCTCATCACGATGTGGCGTCAGGTGCCGATCCTCGCCATTGCAGATGCCGACAACAACGCGCGGCTGCT
>CAZHID010000088.1:4484-7990 GCA_964532445.1 uncultured Planctomycetia bacterium
GACATCGTCGACAGGGTGCGCGCCATCACCGGGCGGATCGACCTCGTCCACGCCCGCAGCCGCGTTCCGGCGTGGATCGCTTTTTTTGCCTGCCGCCGCGCGGGGATCCCGATGGTGACGACCTGTCACGGCGTGTACAGCACCCACGCGTTCAGCCGGGTGATGGGCTGGGGCAAGTACGTGATCGCGATCAGCCACGCGGTCAGCCGCCACATGAAAGAAAACTTCAAGGTGCCGCACCATAGGATCCGGTTGATCCACCGCGGCGTGAACCTGAGCGAATTCGGATTGGAGTCCGATACGGTGGAAGCCCCGCGTTCCGCGGCTTTGACCGTGCCCGCGCCCGCCGGCGTCACGGGCGTCCGGCAGGATCGTGTGATCGGCATCGTCGGACGGGTGACGCCCATCAAGGGGCACCGCGTGATGATCAAGGCGATGGCCCGCGTGGCGCGCGTGTTCCCGGACGCCAAGCTCTGGGTCGTGGGGGATTCGCCCCGGCCCCGCTACATGGACGAGCTCAAGCTTCTGGTCCGCAAACTCGAACTCCAGAACCACGTCGAGTTCCTCGGCACGCGGCAGGACATTCCCGACCTCATGCGCCGGATGAGCCTGCTGGCCGCGCCCGCCGTCGGTGAGGAGGCGTTCGGCCGGGTGCTCATCGAAGCGGGCGCCTGCGGCGTCCCCGTGATCGCCAGCCGGATCGGCGGCATCGTGGACGTGATCCGGCACGGCACCGACGGTATCCTGATCCCCGCCGGCGACGCGTCCGCGCTCGCCGAGAGCATCATCGGCGTTCTCAAGGAGCCCGAGTACGGCCGCCGTCTCGCCGAGAGCCTGCGCCGCCGTGTGCGCGAAGAGTTCAACGACCGCTCAATGTTCGAAAAGACGATCGGCGTCTACCGAGAGACGCTCGAGCGCAAGAAGATCCTCGTCATCAAGCTGAGCGCGCTCGGCGACGTGATCCTGAGCACGCCGTCGTTCCGCGCCATCCGCAACCGTTACCCGCAGGCCCGGATCGTCGCCCTCGTCGAGCGGGCCGCGTACCCGGCGCTCAAGGCCTGTCCCTACGTGGACGACGTCCTGAGCTTCGAAAAATTCGGCAAGAAGGACTTCCGCTCCATGCTCCGCATCGGCAGGCTTCTGGCCCGCGAGCAGTTCGACATCTGTGTCGACCTTCAGAACAACCGCCTGTCGCATCTTTTGTCCTACCTTTCCGGCGCGCACACCCGAGTGGGTTACGCGAACCGCCGGCTGGACTTTTTCCTGAACCGGCCCGTCAAGGACCTGAGGCCCGTCGTCGGACCCGTGGAGCATCAGTTCCAGCTGCTCGACAACCTTGAGATCGCGCACCCCGACATCCGTCCGGAACTCACCGCCGACGCGGTGGACGAGGAAGCGGTGAGCCGTTTCTTGAGGGAAAATTGGCTCGGCGAGAACCAGACCCTTGTCGGTATCAATCCCGGATCCAGCCCGCTCTGGAAGACCAAGCAGTGGCCCCAGGAGGCCTTCATCGAGCTCTGCGACCTTTTGGCCAAGGAAAATGTGCGCGTGGTCGTGACCGGCACCAAGGACGACCTGGCCACCGCCGAAGCCATCGCGCGCCAGACCCGGACGCGTCCGATCATCGCGGCGGGCCGCACTTCGATCGGCGAGCTCATCGCGCTCATCCGCCGCTGCAGGGTGTTCGTGACGTCCGATTCGGCACCGATGCACATCGCGACGGCTGTCGGCACCCCCGCGGTCGCCCTCTTCGGTCCGACCGACCCGCGCCGTCACGTCGCCCCGGGCCGCGCCCCGATCGCCGTGATCCATAAGGAAGTCAAATGCAGTCCCTGCTACCTCAAGAAATGCCCCATCGGCCTCATCTGCATGAAGCAGATCCTCCCCGCGGAGGTGCTCGAGCGCATCCTCGCGTTCCTGCGCCCTGAAGAGGGGAACGCCCGCGCGGTCGAGACCGCGCCCGTCACGGCCGGTTCCGGATCCTAGGCTTTCCCGAATGAAGATCCTGCTGCTCGCCAATCACGCCCGGCGCGGCGGGATCACGACGTACCTGCTCGTCCTGTCGCGCGAACTCGTTCGCCGCGGCCACCGGGTCCTGGTCGTGACCGGCGGCGGCGAGGCGGCCGAAGCGATCACCGCGGCCGGCGCCGAACACCGGACCCTTTTCCTCGACACGAGTTCCGAACTGAATCCCGGGCTTTGGCGTTCCGCGGCCGTCCTGCGCGGCTGGGTCGAACGTGAAGGGTGGCAAGTGGTCCACACCCAGACCCGGGTCGCCCAAACGGTCGCGGCGCTCGCGCTCAAGGGTCTCAAGGTGCCGCGGGTAGCGACCTGCCACGGGTATTTCAAGACACGGTTTTTTCGCAGACTTTTGCCGCTCTGGGGTGATCGGGTCATCGCGATCAGCCGGGCCGTGGAGAGACATCTTCGGGACGACTGGCGGCTCACCCCCGACCGCATTGCCTACGTGCCGCATGGCGTGGAAAAACTTTTTTCAGACAACGAGCTGGAATCTTTGAGGGCGCAGGCCCGGAAGGAATTTAACGCGCTTCCCGGTGCCGTGACGATCGGCGCGCTCGGACGCCTGTCGCCCGTGAAGGGGTACCACGTGCTGGTGGAGGCCATGGCGCATCTGAAGGACGTTCCGGTCACGCTGACGCTGATCGGCGACGGTGCGGAAGCCCCGAGGCTCGACCGTATGATCCGGGACTTGGGGCTCGCCGCCCGGGTCCGCCGCATCCCGTCCGTCCCGAACCACCATGTTATACTGCATGCTTTCGACCTGTTCTGCGCCCCTTCGATCCAGGAGGGGCTGGGTCTTTCCGTCCTCGACGCGATGGCGCGCGGCACGCCCGTGGTCGCTTCCCGGGCGGGAGGGCTTTCGGACCTGATCCGCGACGGAGAAACGGGCCGGTTGACCGAACCCGGGGACCCTGTTTCTCTCGCGAAGGGGATCCGCTCGATGCTGGAAGACCCTGACGCGGCGCGCCGGATGGGCGCGGCGGGACGCCGCTTTGTCGAACGCGAATTCACGCTGGCACGGATGATCGACGGCACCGAGAACGTGTACCGACCGCTCATTTCGCAAGGCTTATAAAGGACGAGAACGACGTCATGAAAATGAACTTCAATTGGAAAAGCTGGCTCTCCAGGATCCGTATCAAGCGCTGGGCTGTCGCGCTCGTTGTCCTGGTCGCGCTGTACGCTCTCCTCAGCCGCGCGTACATGACTCCGATCCTCATGTACCATCACGTGGACGAACGCTGGCAGGAGTGGAAGCTGAGCGTTTCGCCGCAGAGCTTCGCCCGGCAGATGGAATTCCTCAAGGCCCACCGCTACCGGGTCCTGTCGCTCGGCGAATATGTGGACCTGCTCAAGAACAAGAAGCCCATTCCCCGAAAAAGCGTCGTGATCACCTTTGATGACGGCTACGACAACAACTTCACCGAGGCTTTTCCCGTGCTCAAAAAGCTCGGGTTCCCCGCGACGATCTTCATTCAGGTCGA
>CAZHID010000089.1:0-4290 GCA_964532445.1 uncultured Planctomycetia bacterium
CTCTCACACAACGCGCCGTACTCCGCGGGGTCAAGATCACGGCCGATCGCGCGCCGGGCGATCTCGCCGAAGATGATCGGGTCGGTCTTGCCGTCCGGCACCACCCCGCCCCAGGACGACGCGACGCCGAAGCACTCCTCGAACGCGCGCTCGAACGCGACCTGGCCCGCTCCGCCCGTGAGCAGCAGCGTGCCGTCGATGTCGAACAGGAGGGTCAGGCGGACCGGACGGGACGGCGTCACAGGCGGTAAAGCATCCAGTAGATGACCACACCCGTGAACGAAACGTAGAGCCAGATGGGAAAAGTGACGCGCGCCCAGCGGCGGTGACGCGGCCAGTCCGCGCGCGCGGCAAGGACGAGGGTCATGATCACGAGCGGCGGCACCGCGACGGCGAGGATCGTGTGCGTCGTCAGGACCGTGAAGTAGGTCTGCCGGACCCAGCCCTGCCCGGTGAAACGGGTCACGCCATGATGCGCGTGATAGTAAAGGTAGCCGGCCAAAAAAAGGGTCGAGGTGAAGCAGGCCGCGAGCATCGTGTTGCGGTGCGCGGTCTTACGGCCCGCTTTGATGAGCCCGTAGCCGATAAGGAGGAGGATCGTGCTCGCCGCGTTGAGCGTCGCGTTGAGGGGAGGAAAAACCGAGAGGTCCATCGGACGGGACGGGGTCAGCGCGTGAACGTTTTGGCCGGATCGAACTGACCCAGCCAGGCGCAATACTCGCAGTTCTCGGAGCGGGACGGGATCTCACCCTTGAGCAAGGCCACCGCGTTCCGGAACATTTTGAGAGCGCGGCCGGTGTCCGTTTGAACGCGCACCGGCCGGACATTGAATCCGACCCAGGCGTTCTCGCGGACCTGATTGGGCGCGTAAAAAACAAGGAATCCGAAGCCCGACTGCGCCAGACCGCTTTTTTCGAGGATGAGCGCGTAGCAGTCGATCTGAGACTGGTAGTAGCGCTCGGCGTAGGCCGTCGCGGCCTCGGCTGATGTGAAGGGCTCGCCCTTGGTCTTGTAGTCGAACGGGACATGCTTGCCTTCGTGGACCAGAAGGTCGTCGATCGCGCCGGACAGGATCGACCCGTCCTCATCCTCGAAGCGCGGGCCGGTCTTCCATTCGCGCCAGAGATCGAGCTGGCGCTGGTTCGCGTAGAGCGACAGGCCCGGCAGGCTCGCCTGCGCGAATTCAGGCGGCAGAACGCCTTTACCGCGGTACAGGTCGAAGTAGTTCTTGATGACGCGGTCCATGCCCGTCGGCAGCGACGGGAATATGCCGCGCGGCCGCTTGATGTTCTTTACTTTTTCGAGCCAGAAGCAGCGCGGACAGTCGCGGAACACGCTGAGCGCGCTTGGTGAGAGGTAAATGCCTTTTTTGGCCGCGGTTCCCGCCATATCAGGACTGGATCGCCTGCCGGGCGTTCATCTGAAGGACCTGCTCTTTGGCCACGGAACCGCCGGAACTCTGTGCCGCGCGCTCTTTGGCGATGGCCGCTTCCTTGGCTTCACTCCATGGGGTCGGGTCGATCCGGGTCCCGCGGCGGTCGGGGCTCGGGGTTTTTTCGCCGCGCACGCGGTAGGTGTCCACGACGCCGTCGTAGTCATCGTCGGTCTCGTGCCACTGGTACAGGTGACGGTTGAACTTGAGGGTCTTGTCATAAACGAAGTCCGTGACCTGCCGGTCGTCCACGCGCCCATCGAAGTTCCGGTCCTTTTCCTTGAGGATCATCATGCCGCGGATCGGATGCTTCCAGGAATCAGGCTTGCCGTCGCCGTTGGTGTCGCTCGCGATGAGCGCCCGAACGCCGTTGGCGTTGAAAGTGACCCAGTGGTCCGGCCGGCCGTCCTTGTCCTGATCCGCGGGGACGGTCTTGCCGGCAAGCGCGGGATCGGCCGCCCAAGCGTCATGGGCCGGACCCGCGGCGAAAAGAGCGGCGGCGAATAGAAGGATCTGGAATATTTTTTTACCGGTCAGGATCATTCGATTTTCCCTCCATTTCTGAAAAAAGAAGCGAGGTCATCATATCCGCCCATGGCTTTTCCGTCCACGAAGATCTGGGGTACCGTCGTGCGTCCGCCGGTCATTTCCACCAATTTTTCCCTCGTCATATCGTCGCCGGTCACATCCACTTCGCGAAAAGCGACGCCCTTCGAACGCAGAAGGTCCTTGGCGGCCCGGCAGTACGGGCAGTAATCCGTGGAGTAAACGACCACGTCCTTACTCTTTGGCGGATTCAAGCGTGCCTTTCCACAGCTCCTGCAGCGTGAAATATGCCTGTCTCAGTTGACGCATATAAGGGCTGTTGCTCCCGTCGCCCTGACCGACGATGCCGTACCATTCCTCATGCGCCCAGCCGTCCCGGTACGGGAACACCATGTCGCCGAGCGTCCCCTGACGCCATTGCGGACTGGAGCCGGTCTCACGGCCGGACTTCCACCACTCGTCCATCCATTCGAACAGGACCCCGCCGATCACGTTGCCTTCGCCGCGGCGGCCGGCCATATGGGTCTTCATATCGATCCAGTTGCCCCGGATGTAATCGGCCTGGGCTTCCTCATCGACACCCTTTCCCTGCGCGTACGCGTCCGAACCCCACTCCGTGAACATGAGGGGGCGGTCGTAGAAGAACTTCACCTGCTGAACGACACTGCCCATCGAGAACTCGCCGGCATAGGAATTCGCGCCGTAGATGTCCACGGCCGGCGCGTCCTTGGCGAGCTCCTTGAGACCCTCGTAACCCAGGTTCCCGATCGCAACGGGATGGTCCGGGTCGATCTTGTGGATCATTTCCGCGACCTCGTTGACGAACTTGGCGTATTCACGGGGTTTTTTGACGGCGTTGGTGCGGGTGTGCGGGTGTTGGTTCTCGTTGCCCAGGAGCCACATCAGCACGTACGGCTCGTTCTTATGATCGCGGACCATGTCCTCCACGGACCGCTTCATTTTATGCAGCTGCGCGGGGTCGGTGTAGTCGGTCCCCTTCTCCCAGTCCGCGCCCGAACCGACCGTGTACGCGCCAAAAAAATCGCCCATCACGAAAAAGATGCCGTACTCCTCGTTGAGCCGGCGCATCAGGTCCTTGTTATAACCGGAAGGGTCGTAGGTCCCGTCGGGCAGCTGACCGTGATAGACGCGGATCGCGTTGAACCCGGCCGTTTTGAGGAGCTGCGCGTCGCCGATCGTGAACTCGTCAGGGTCCTGCAGACCGTTGCGGTTCGAGTCCACCCAGGAATCGAACATCCCGTCGTTCAGACCGTTGTTGTTGTCATCCAGGTTCATCCATGGCCGCAGCGTGCCCAGGTGCGGCGATTCGCCGACCTTGGTGCTCACATACGTCACGCCGCGGACGGTGAACGGTTTGCCGTCCACGCGGAGCTGCCAGTGACCGTTCTGGAATTTGACGACACGCACGCGGCCCTCGCCTCGGGTTTCGATCACTTTTTGGCGGGAAAGGCTCTTGGACGAGGGCGGGCTTTTGCGGAACGTGCCGGGCCAGACCTTCACGACGTCCTTCGACGGGTCCTTGCCGGGAGCGCGGACGACGTCGACGAGCGCGTTGTCGAGCTGGATCCCCAAGTCGGGATGATCGGCGCAGAGCCTGCGGATGCGCGAGATCGCCTCAGGCCCGATGTACCAATAAAAACTGCCGTCCGGGCTCCAGGCCACCGCCCGCGGGAAATGGACCACCGCCGCGTAATACGCCTTGATCGCGGGCTTGATGTGCCCGGCGCGGCGAAGGCTCTCAGCGACGTAAAAAAGTTTGACGCCCTCGTCCACGTTCGTCGCCATGCTCCAGGCATAAAAACCCTCTTCCGGGTCCTTGTGCAGAAAATCCCACGGGTTGAGCTCGCCCGAGCGTCCGGACTCGAAGCGCCGGAAGCGCGGGCTCGCCGAGAGATCGTAGTTGGGGTAGATGCCCGCGCCGACCGCCAGCGCCAGACCGGAAGGGTCGGTGATCTCGTAGCGGTACTGGGCCGAGCCGATCCCCGTGAATTTGCCGTAGCGGCCGTAATCGACCGGGAATTCGATCCCGCTGAACGGGAGTTCAAAAAGCGGCGCCGGAAGCGCCCGCAGGTCCGCGGGGACAAGGAACAGGACGGCCGTCAGGAGCGCCGCCGCGCGGAAGCGCCTCAAGCCGCGGGCTCCGCCGCCGGAGCGGCCTGCAGCTGCTGTTCGATGAGACGCGCCGCCTCGGCCGTCCGGGCGGCGTCGTCCTCCCGGGTCAGGGGACGCTGAAGTTAAAGCTGTTTGTAGAGAAGCGCCAGGCGTTCAGATGGAAGCGCGGTGTCGCCTGC
>CAZHID010000089.1:4343-7414 GCA_964532445.1 uncultured Planctomycetia bacterium
AGGTCGCCGCTCAGGACCCAGACTTCGGCTAATTTTCTGAGCGGCGGGTTCGGAGCGGAGGCAGCGCGGGTCAGAACGCGTTTGAGCTCACTCCTCGCGGCGGTCAGATCTCCGAGCGCCGAAAGCCGGCCGGCGATCCCGACGCACGCCTGCAACGACCTCGGGTGCGCGGGTTCCAACGCGGCGTACAAGATCTCCCCGGCCTCGCGTTCATGAGCGAGCGCGTCCGTTTCCCTCCCCGCGGAGCGTTCGATCCGGGCAAGCTCTTGAAGCGCCGACGCGACGGCCGTATGCCCGGGACCGAAGTATTCTTTTTGTCCGTCGATCACGCGCAGCATCGTCCGCACGGCGGCGTCAGCATCGCCCGCGGCCGCGAAATCCCGCGCCGCCTGAACCCCAACGTCCGAAACGTACGGGTGGGCAACACCCAGCGATCCTGACCAATTCCGGCCTGCGTTTTCGAGCGTGGCCGCGGCCTGCTTGGGCTGTCCGGCCAGGCGCTGGACATCGGCTAGTTTTTTGAGCGCGACCGCGGTCTTCATGTGGTCAGGTCCGAACGCCTGGCGAACGGTGTCCGCGGCCTTTTCGGCGGCCCTCAGGGCCGCGGGGGTGTCGCCGCGTTCAAGCGCCGTCCGGACCTCGAGGTTCGAGGCCTCCCAGGCCTTCTCGCCGGGCGACGCGAAGGCCGGCGCCGGCAAAGCCAGCGGCACACAGCCCAAGAGCGTGATGAAAATTGCGGAACGCGGGTTCATGTCAGTTATTTTAACAGCTCGTGTGGTCGTTTGCGGCGCTTTGTGGTATAAATATTTCCCACTTTGGGAGAGATGGCAGAGTGGTCGATTGCGTCCGCCTCGAAAGCGGATAACCCGCAAGGGTTCAGAGGTTCGAATCCTCTTCTCTCCGCCAGTTTTACTCCGGCGCGTCCGCCAGAAGCTCCAACCAGCGCTCCGACCAGCCCTTATCGTGCGACGCTCCCTCGATGATCCGGATCCTGACACGGGCCTGGACGCCTGAAGCGGCCCGGAACCGCTCGGCGATGACCGGCGCGACCACCTTGTCCGCAGCCCCGACAAAATGGACCTGAGGTATCCCGCTCAGCCGTTCCGCCGCGTCAATGGGGATCAACGACCCGCGGAGAGGGCTGACCCGGTGAAGACGGTTCACTTCGTCCGGGTCCAGATTCCCCGCCACTGTCCGAAGGGAGGCGACGTCCCCGCGCCGGGCGGCCGTCAGCACCGCCACGGCGGCGCCTCCAGAATATCCCACCAGATGGACCTGACGGGCCTGCGCCTTGCCGGCCAGCCGGCCGACCGCCTCATCCGCGGACCGTATCACTTCATCGGCAAAGCGCTTCTCAGACCAATGATCGGGGCTCACCCGTTCCAATTCACGCTGCGGCAGGAACTGGCCGGGGCGGGCCAAGTAAGCGACGTTCGGCGAGGGGTCAATGGCGGCGAGCTTCAAAGCGACTTGACGGAGGGGTGTCGGGTCGTCGGACAGCCGGTTGCGGCTTTTCCACGCCATCCCGTCCCCCTCCACGTAGACCGTGAGCGGCATTCCGGGCGCCGAGACCTTGACGTAGGTGCACAGTAAAAAATCTTCCGTCCGGACGAACTCTTTCTTGAATCCCCGGGCTTCCATCAGACCGTCCGCATCCCGGCGCGGGTCCAGCGAAATGGGCGCCGTCGCGCAACCCGACACAGCGCCAGCGATCACGGCCGTCAGGACCGCGATCACGGCAGCGGCCGGACCTCCACGCTCACGGACAAAGAAAAACCCCCGCCGGTTCGCGGCGGGGGTTTTTTGGAACGTCAAAGGATCAGAAGTTAACGCGCAGGACCGCTTCAGCGTAGTGGGAATTGTAGTCTTCCTTATACGTGAAGTCATAGGTCGCCGACAGAGAGACATTGCCCAGCGAATAGAAGGTGAGCCCGCCGCCCGCATTGAGGGCGCTCTGCTCGGGTTCCAATCCATTCGTGGTGAAAGCCGTGCCGCCGCCCGCGAAGCGCGAGGTGGCCTGGAACTCGTCCCCAATGAAGTCGTAGAGCCAGCGGGCGTGGATCTCAGGGATCCAAGTGCCGCTGTCATCCTTGATCGGAAGCGCCAACTTACCGCCCAGACCGAGCTGGAGGAAGTCGTAGCTCTGGTCATCGACGGTGAGGTTCAGCGCGTTCGCGCCCGTCTCAGTGTAGCCGTCGATGTTCAGATGGGAATATTCCAATGACGCGAGAGGGGTGATCTCCCACTGCTCGTGCTGGATCACGTACCCGCTGTCGATGAGCGCCGTGTACTGCTGACCGTCGGTGTCCGACGTCGCGGTGCGGTTCACGCCCGCGAAGGCGATGTTGCGGGTGTTGTCGTAGCTGTTCCAACCGAACGTGAAGGCGGTGTTGACGTAAAGGGGCTTCGTGCCAAAGCCGGCATAGATCGTCCCCTGGTACGAGTCGATGTCCGTACCGCCCGTCTCACCCTTGTTCTCAACATCGCTGGCCGCATAACCGCCCGCGAAACCGAGACGAACGTCCTCGGCGACCAGTCCGTCCAAACCGACGACCGCGCCCCAGGTATCAGCGTCATATCCGTTATATCCGCCGGTATTGTCCTGGTCGATGACGCTGCCGTAGCCCTTGACCCACATACCCGTTTGGTACCAAGCCTCGCCGGTGGAAACGCCGGTCGCGTCCCCCGTGTTCACGCCGCCGCGAACGTCGCCCAAATGTCCGACAACGGTCCCGAGATGCTGGGACCCGACATTGAAGCTCGTCTGAGCCGCGCCGTTGTTACCGGTGGGGTCCAGCTGTTCAAGAGCCGCCGTCGCGTCCGCCGTACCGGAGATCGAATAGAGGGAGTTCAGGACGGTCGTCATGTCGCCGCTCGTTCCCGCGGCCAAAGCACTGTCGACCGACGCGAGCACGGAAGCCGAATTGGCTGTGGTGCCGATACCCGCGGTGTTGACCACCGCCGTAAGCATGACATCACCGTTGGCCGGTTCCGAAGCCGTGAACGAGACGAAGGCGCTCGTGTCAGCGATGGTGCCGGGGACCGCCGTGACGGCATCGTCCGTCGCGTCG
>CAZHID010000089.1:7424-7958 GCA_964532445.1 uncultured Planctomycetia bacterium
GACGGGCTGCATGACGATCCGGACCTGATGGGCCATGTCGGCGATGTCGAGATCTGGCGCCCGTGCGAAGGCCGCGCCGGATGGTACGACCCGTGGTATCCGCCCGTCGTGCCGCCGCTGCAGTCGCCCTGCGTGGAGCTGACCGACCTGGCCTATTACTGCACGCCCGGCGGGCTGGAGGCCGACCTGACCATTGGCGACCGCACCGGCGACCGTGACCACGAGCGTGTTGGTCGCTGCGACCGTGGCCGAACCCGTCGCGCCGGTCGCGAGAACATTACCGAACACGGATGCGCTGTTGATCGTCAACGCCAGCGTTCCGTTAGCGTTGAGGCTCAGGTCGCCGTCCGCGGTGCCGTTCAGGTCGATCGTGTTGGCACCGATGTTCAGCGTGTTGGCGGCGCCCTGCGTCACGTCCGTCGCGAACACATTGCTGCTGAAGGTCAGCGTTTCGCCCGCGCCGTTGGCGGTGATCGTGTTCAGGTAGTTCGCGTTGGAACCAATGATCCCAGAAACCGTGGACGTTCCTGAGAA
>CAZHID010000090.1:0-3993 GCA_964532445.1 uncultured Planctomycetia bacterium
ACCGAGATCGAGACGTTCAAGGCGCAGCTGCGCGCGATCCGCAAGGAAATTTACAAACGCGTGCTCGACACGGCCCAGGTCTTCATCGGCACGCCGATGAGCGTCGGCGACCGGTCCATCCGCGAGAAGACCTTCGACCTGCTCGTGTTCGATGAAGCGACGCAGGCCACCGAGCCGTTGAGCTGGATCCCGATCGCGCGCGCGTCGAAAGTCGTGATGGCGGGGGACCACTTCCAGCTGCCGCCCACGGTGCGGTCCAAGGAAGCCGAATCGCGCGGCTTGGGCAGAACGCTGTTCGAGCGCTACTTCGACCTGCTCGGACCGGAATACAAACAGCTCATCGAACGCCAGTACCGCATGCACGAGCACATCATGGGCTTCTCATCGAAGATCTTTTAGGGCGCCAAACTTGTCGCCGACGAGTCCGTCCGCGGCCGCACGCTCAAGGACCTGCCCGGCGTGAAGGCCTGCGCGGACACGGAAAGCCCGCTGCTCTTCCTCGACACCGCCGGCAAGGGCTATGAAGAAAAGCTGGAGGAAGGCAGCCAGAGCCGTTACAATCCTGAGGAAGCAGAACTCGTCCTGGCGGAGCTGCGCCGGTATTTGTCCTATGGCGTGCCCCCGGAGGAGATCGCGGTCATCAGCGCGTACAGCGCGCAGGTGCGCCTGCTCGTCTCCAAGAGCCCCGACCCGGCCGTCGAGATCGACAGCGTGGACGGCTTCCAGGGGCGCGAGAAGGAGCTTGTGATCGTGTCGCTGGTGCGGTCGAACATGGAGGGGGAGATGGGCTTCCTCGCCGACACGCGCCGGATGAACGTCGCGATGACGCGCGCCAAGAAACGGCTGGTCGTGATCGGCGACGGCGCGACGCTGGCGACACTTGATTTTTATCAGAAATTTATGGATTATGCCGAGTCC
Organism: uncultured Planctomycetia bacterium; assembly: GCA_964532445.1. Lineage (GTDB taxonomy): Bacteria > Omnitrophota > Gorgyraeia > 2-02-FULL-51-18 > JAGOUK01 > JAGOUK01. The sequence goes on from CAZHID010000090.1 coordinate 919, forward strand.
ATCGGCGGCTATCAAAGCATTTGGGAGCGCGAAAGCGAAACAACGGAATGAAGACCCTTCTCCAGATCTCGAACCTCAACAAACGTTACGGCGCGCGCATCATCTTTGACGACGCGGCGGTCACCATCTGCGACGATCACAAGATCGGCGTCATCGGCCGCAACGGCGCCGGCAAGTCCACGCTCTGCCGCATCCTGACCGGCGAGGAAGAGGCGGAATCCGCGCTCATCGAGCCGTCATCGGAGCTCAAGCTCGCCTACCTCGAGCAGCACGACGCGTTCAAGCTCGATGAGACCGTGATCGGCTTCCTCCAGCGGTACACCGGCCGCGAGGAATGGGAGTGCGGCAAGATCGCCGGCCAGTTCGCGCTCAAGGGCGCGATGCTCGAGAAGCCGATCGGCGAGCTTTCGGGCGGCTTCCGCACGCGCGTGAAGCTGACCGCGATGCTCCTCAAGGAACCGAATTTCCTGATCCTGGACGAACCGACCAACTACCTCGATCTGCGCACGCTCATCCTGCTCGAGCACTTCCTGCAGGAGTACGAGGGCGCGTTCATGATCGTTTCGCACGACCGCGAGTTCCTGGCGCGCACCTGCAATCAGACGCTCGAGGTCGACGGCGGCGGGATGACGCTCTACCCGGGCAGCGTGCAGGATTACCTCATTTTCAAAGAAGAACAAAAACAGCAGGTCGCCGCGTTCAATAAGAACGTCGTCGCCAAGCAGAAGCAGCTGCAGGCCTTCGTTGACCGCTTCGGCGCCAAGGCGTCCAAGGCGACCCAGGCCAAGTCCAAGATGAAACAGATTGAGCGCCTGAAGACCATCGAGGTCGGCCATTCCCTGGGCAACGTCCATATCCGCATCCCGGAGCCGCCCGAGCGCAAGGGTCTGGCGATCCGGATCGAGGAATTGACGATCGGCTATCCCGACAAGACGATCGCGCGGAAGATCCAGATGGACATCGAACAGGGCGCGCACGTCGCGGTGCTCGGCGACAACGGCCAGGGCAAGACGACCTTCTTGAGGACCATTTCCGAGGACCTGAAGCCGATCGCGGGAGGTTTTCGCTGGGGCAACGCGCTCAAGGTGGCGACCTACGCCCAGCACGTCTACGCGTCCATCGATCCCCAGACGACCGTGTACCAGTACATGAGCCAGAAGGCCGCGCCGGAGGTGACCCGTCAGGAGATCCTGAACATCGCGGGCAGCTTCCTGTTCAAGGGGGACGAGGTCGAGAAAAAGATCGGGGTCCTTTCGGGCGGCGAGCGCGCTCGGGCGTGCCTGGCGGGCATGCTCCTGTCCAAGGCGAACGTCCTGCTCCTCGACGAACCGACGAACCATTTGGACTTCGAGACGGTCGAAGCGCTCGGCAACTCGCTCAGGAAGTTCAAGGGCACTGTGTTCTTCGTCAGCCACGACCGTACGTTCGTGAACCTGGTCGCGACCGAGATCATCGAGGTCAACAACGGCCAGGTCATGCGCTACCCGGGCACGTACGAAGAATATGTCTACTACTTGGAGAAAAAAGCGGACGAGGAAGGCGCGGAAGCCCCCTCCATCTCCGGCATCAACGTCGCCGCCGGCGCGAGCCTGGGTTCCCAGGCCCCGTCGACCAAGACGGCCGCTCCGGCGAAGCCCTCCGGCCCCAAGCTCACCGGCAAGGCGCTCTACGAGGCGAAGAAGGAACTGGAATCCGAGAAGCGCAAACTCACCACGCGCGTCAAAAAGAGCGAAGAGACGATCGAGCAGCTCAAGAAGGAATTCGAAGACGCCAACAAGATCCTCTTGTCGGACGCCGCGAACTGGTCGCAGGAACTCTACAACAAGCACGCCCATCTTCAGCATCGGATCAAGGAAGAGGAGTCGGCTTGGTCGGGTTTTGTGGAAAAAGCGACCGAGGTCGAGCGCCGGATCCAGGAGCTGAAATAGCACGGTCCTATTAAGAACTTACTGGGTGAGGCCGGGCGTATCAAATTACACCGATTTTACCTAGCCCGGACGAGCATTTTTTAACATTTCTGACTACTCTGATTTTGATTCTAACCTCGCCTTAATTTCGCCGTAACATTCATCCGTAAAATCACTACTTGAGCGCGGGAAACCGGGCTCAAGTATGACAAAGACCCCCTCCACCCCCAGTTCATGGAATAAGGCAGCGGAAATCCCCGCGGCCTTTTTGTTTTTCCCCAAAGAAAAAACTTTCACTAAGCAGCAGGAAGCGGTGTTGGCGGAGCCGGCTGGCGCCCTCAAGAGCCTCTCGATCATCAAGACGATCGCCCTTTCGCTCGTGATCGTGATGGCGGTCCAGGATGTGGTCTGGGCCTACCCGGACATGGCCCGCCCGGCCGCTTCGGTGCCCGCCGCCGCTTCCGCCCCGAAGCCGGTCACCATCCCGCAGAACATGGGCCGGATCGAAGGCGCTTATGGCACGACCGCCTCGACCCCCGAAGAGCCCCTGCTCATCAACATTCGCGATGCTCACCGCAAGCTCGACTCCCAGTATTCGATCAACCGCCTGCTTGAACATCTTGCTGACAAATATCAGCTCGGCTTCGTGGCGATGGAAGGCGCTTCAGGGCCTGTTCATACCGGTCTTCTGGCCGCGTTCCCCGACAAAGCGTCCCGCGACCGGATGGCGGAGGGGTTGATGCAAAAGGGACGGCTCTCCGCTTCGGAGTATTTTGCCGTGACGAGCGGGCATGACGTGAAGCTCTACGGCGCTGAGCATCAGGTGCTTTATGACCGTAACCGGAGGCTGTTCGGCCGGATCCTGCAGTTGTCGACCGCGGCGCGGTCGATGAGCCGCCGGATGGAAGTGCGGCTCGACCGTGAGGCGGTCTCCGTCCTGACCGCGGACGCGCTCGAGTTCCGGTCCGCCGCCTCCGACTTCAGGCGCCGGCGCATTCCGCTCGATGTCTACGTGGAAAAGATCAAGACGCTCGCGGCCCGCGCGGGGGACCCGGGGTTTTTTGGCCGATACCCGCACGCCGCCCGTTATCTGCGGCTTCTCCGGTCGGAAAAACGGCTGGACTTCGAACGGGTCGACGCGGACCGCAAGGCGCTGCTCCGGAACCTG
>CAZHID010000090.1:4003-7947 GCA_964532445.1 uncultured Planctomycetia bacterium
GAGCGCGGATTACGCCGCTAAGAAGATCGCGCACGCGGAGTTCTTTCGCCGGCTGTGGCAGATCGCCCGCTCCCGCGGGTCTTCGATGAAGGACTACGCCGCGCTCCGTTCCTATGTCCGTTACTGGGCGGAGTTCGGCCGGCTGGACCTTTACGGCGTCTGGTCGGACCTTGAGGCCGCCGAAAAAGAGCTTGAAGGGCTTCTGTCGGACTCTCCGCGCGCGGAGGACTTTTTCCGAAGGGACGGCGAACGGATCCTCATCTCCAAACTGGTGACGCTCGGATTGAGCGCCGAAGAGTACCGCGAACTGCGCCGTGATTCCCGGCTCCGTGTCTCGGATCAGGCCGTCCGTCCTTCCGAGCGGCGCGTGGTCCGCGCGGCGCTCGCCTTCTACGCGGTCGCGGAACGGCGGAACCGATACATCCTTTCGAACACGCTCAAGACGATGAAGCGCGACGGCGTGCGGACCGCCGCGCTGGTCACCGGGGGGTTCCACTCCGAAGGACTTTCCGAGCTGATGCGCTCCGACCGGGTGTCCCACTTGATCGTGATGCCCTCGTTCGATCCGGACACCGGCGACCGGCCCTACGTGACGGTCCTCACCCAGCGCCCCGCGGAATGGGAGAAGCGTCTGGCCGGTGAGGACCTGTACCTGGCCGCGCCCGCGTGGATCGGTCAGGCCCCTTCGACGATCGCGCAGGCCGAACCGCTCCTGGCGGAACTGCTTGCCGCCCGCCGCGCGCAGGGCCGCCCTGACTTCACGGCGGAGGACATCAGCGCCTACATCGCGGCCTATGAAACACTCCATGCCTGCGACCCGGCCGCCAACCCCCTTCGTCCGGCCGATCTTAAAAAGGTCCTGCTCCGCGTCCGGAACGTCCGGCGCGTGGCTCCCGACCGGATGCAGGTGCAGATCGGCGACGCGCTCTGGAATGTGACGGTGGACGCTTCAGGACAGCCGGTAGCGTCCGCGCTCGCGCCGGAGCGGACCGCTCCCGTGATGGACCTGGAAGCCCCGCCGGTGACCACGGCACGCGTCGAGCTCGATACGCCGTTGATGGCGGGCCGTCCCGACAGCCGTCCGAAGCAGAGCGCCTTCGGGTCCGTCGTTCCTGTTCGTCCCGCCCTTCCGGTCCGCGGTAAGTTCAGGGCGGTGGAGACGGAGGAGGCCGACTGGGTCCAAGGACCCGCCGCTCAGGAACCGGAAGCGCCCGCGCTCGCCGCCGCCCGTTTATCCGTGACCCCGGGGCAAGCGTTCGAGGCCGGGATCCTGGTGCTGTCCGCGCTCATCCCCGGACTGGGATGGCTCGTGCCCGCGTGGATCGCGGTCAGAGGCATGAACCTCGCCGCGTTCCTTCTGCACAACTCGGGTCATAAACTCGCCGAGATGCTGGTCCGGCCGGAAGCCTTCCGTGTGGTTTCGGCCCGTGAAGGGGTCTCCTGGAAACATTTGCTCCTGTCGGTCCTGCCGTTCATGCCGCTTCCTCAGGAATTGGCGTCGCCGGTCGCGTTGGGTCCGGTCGAACAACCCGGCTTTGCCGGCCGTTGGATCGCCATCGGAGGTCAGTTGGCCAGCGCGGCCGCCGCCGCCGCGGGCCTCTTGGTCATGAATTTAGCCCAGGATGCCGGTGTGACGCTCAGTGAGTGGCAAACGGCATTCCTGGCCCTGTGGACCGCGATCTCAGCTTCGACCGCCGTGTCATTCCCGGACTGGAAGACCATTCTCGGCCGCGCGAACGCGATCGCCTGCGGTCCCGGCTTCGCGATCCTCTGGACCTGGATGGGCAACGTCAAGATCTTCGACAGCCGGATGCAGGACATCATGCGGATCCTGATGAAGTTCTCGTCACGCCGCGGCGGTCAGTCAGGCGGCGCTTCGATCAAAGCGCAGATGAGCGGCAATCCCGTCACGCTGCTCAAGAAGCTCGTGAAGAGCAAACGCAGCTCGATCACGAGCGTGCTGCTCGGTTCTCTCTACAAGTTCGCCAGAAAAATGGAAGGCCGCGGCTACAAGGCGATCCCGGGGATCATCATGGCGCTCTTCCACCTCCGGTATGCCACCGGCGGCCGGACCAATTGGGACAACACCCAGCCGCTCTGGCATCGCCGGCCGGAGTGGGTCATGCAGTTCACCGTCGTCGAGGAAAAACACACGGATGGCCCCGCCGAGGTCCGCAAAGGCTGGTTCGGGTCCAAGCGCAAGAGCACGGAAGCGCAGGAGCCGGTCCGGCGGCAGGGACCCAGGAAGGCGCCCGCTGTCCGCGCCCGGCCGCAGGCGACCGTCGCGTCCACCACCGTCGGGCATAACGGCGACATGGATGCCGTGGATCAGGAAGACGGCAAGCCCGTCGTCGAGGTCGAATCGGTGCAGATGGAGCTGAACAGCGGCGGGTACCGGCGCGGCCGCACGCTGACCCAGGGCGAAGCGAGGACTTTTTTCAAGACCGCGATGCCGGATGATTCCTCGAAGGGTACTTCCGATTCGAAGACCATCGCCGAATGGTTCGATTTTCATATGACCCAGGGCATCCTGTCCCGGTCGCTGCTGCAGGCGTGGTTCTCCTCCGTCGCGGACGTGGACCAGATCCTGGGCGGCACGTTCCGGGCTCCGGATCCCGAGCAATGGAACCAGTGGGAACACGCGGTCTTTGAGGAGGTCGCGAACCTGCTCGGCCGGAAGGATGCGCTCGATCCGGGTGCCGCGAACCTTTCGGGCGCGACCGCTGAAACGCGCAAGAGTTTCAGGGAAGTCCTGCGCGACCGGCTGGGAGATGAGATCCCGGACGAGTTCCTGGAGAATTTCCTCGCGCTCGCGGAGCGCGCGTTCTTCGACCAGAACCTGGAGTGGTGCCTGGCCCGCGCCGCGGCGACGTTCCGCGGGACGTTCGCCATGATGGTCTATTCGACGCTGGAAGCCCGGATCGGCATCTTCGCGTTGACGCAGTCCTTTTCCTTCGGCGTCAATGAGACCCGGCAGGAGATCGTCGGGAGCGCGGAGCCGATGGGCGTCACGGCCGTGCTCGGAAGCGGCGATCCCGATGACGTGACGCGTCAAACGATGCTCAAGCACGGGCAATTCGCGATCCTGGAGGCTTCCGCCGAAGTGGACATCGATCAGGCGATCCGGATCTACAACGCGCACACCGCTTATCATGCCGGTCCCTGGCAGCCTCCCGTGCTCGCGCAGAACAGCTGGTTCCCGGCCACACAGAACCCGAAGATCAAGATCCCGGTGATGGACAACATCATCCAGGACTCGGAGGATGAAACGGGTCAGGCGTTGAGGGACATACCCGTGGTGCTCGAAGCGAACCGGGAATCCTTCCTGCCGGACGGGGAGAATGCGGCGGTCCTCGCGCATCTGAGATCGCTGGTCCGTAAAATGGCCAAGGACCTGCCGCGCGGCTCGCACATCGTCCTCCACGGCATGGACTACAACTATCAGCTCGCCAGGCAGGTGAAGGCGATCCTCGAAAAGGACGCGCCTTATCTGAGCGTGGCCGCGAAGGACTCCTCGCAGGTGCTCGATGACTTCCTGCTCGCGATCGAGAAGCACAGGGCGGGTGTGTCGGTCCCCGAGTTGAGCGGTCAGACGATCGTGATCGCGATCACGAATTCCGCTCAGACGCAGACGGTCCTGTCCGCGCAGCGCAAAGCGCTCGAGTATTTTTCCCTCCTCGGACAGCCGGCGCCTTCGGCGGAAGACCCCGGCCATGTCTTCGTCCTGACCGAACAGCTCTTCAATTCCGCCTCGGCGATGCTGGGTCAGGGGTTCAGCCTTGACGACCCCATCCTCCCTCTGACGTTCCAGAATTTTTCCAACGCGTCGGTGGACGCGGACGGGGAGCGGATCTGGCGCGCCCGGTTCAGCGAGGCCGCCAGCGCCGCGCTCGCGGCGACCCAGGCCACACTGATGGAGATCCGGATGGGGATCCTCCAGGAAC
>CAZHID010000091.1:0-7869 GCA_964532445.1 uncultured Planctomycetia bacterium
TCTCTTGGCCAAGGCTCTGGTACTCAAGCCCGAGGTCCTTCTGCTCGACGAGCCGACCAACCACCTCGACGTTGATTCGATCGCGTGGCTTGAATCCCATCTGGCCGGCTACAAAGGCGCGATCTTTTTCGTGACGCACGACCGCATGTTCATGACCCGGATGGCACGGCGCATCGTCGAGCTCGACCGCGGCCGCATCTTCAGCTGGACCTGCAACTACCCGACCTTTCTCGAGCGCAAGCAGATGGCTCTCAACGCGGAAGCGAGCGAACAGGCGGAGTTCGACAAGAAGCTCGCGCGCGAGGAAGTCTGGATCCGCCAGGGCATCAAGGCGCGCCGCACCCGCAACGAAGGCCGCGTCCGCGCGCTCGAGGCGCTCCGCGCCGAAAAAACCAGCCAGCGTCAGGCCATCGGCAAGGTGCGCATGACCGCGCAGGAAGCCGACCGCTCCGGCCAGCTCGTCTGCAAAGCGGAGAACGTTTCCCACAGCTTCGGCGACAAGCTCCTCGACCGGGGTCTCTCGACCCAGATCACGCGCGGTGACAAGATCGCTCTCATCGGCCCCAACGGCGCGGGCAAGACGACGCTCATCAAGATCCTGCTCGGCCAGCTCACCCCCGACACCGGCACCGTGCGGTTAGGCACGAACCTCGAGATCACGTACTTCGACCAGCTTCGCGAACAGCTCGATCCCGAAAAAACTGTCATCCAGAACATCAGCCCCGGGGCGGGCGATAGCATCACGATCAACGGACGTCCGCGCAACATCATGGGTTACCTGCAGGACTTCCTTTTCTCGCCGGACCGCGCGCGCACGCCGGTTAAAGTCCTGTCGGGGGGTGAACGCAACCGCCTGCTCCTGGCGCGTCTTTTCACCAAACCGTCGAACCTCCTTATCCTGGACGAGCCGACGAACGACCTCGACATCGAAACGCTTGAACTCCTTGAAGAGCTGCTCGTCGACTACGCCGGGACGCTGATCCTGGTGAGCCATGACCGCGCCTTCATCAATAACGTCGTCACCTCGACCCTGACGTTCGAAGGCAACGGCCGGATCGGTGAGTATCCGGGCGGCTACGACGACTGGCTGCGCCAGCGGCCAGACCCGGCCACGCTGGAAGCCGCCGCGGCCAGATCCGCCAGCAAGCCCTCGGACAAACAGGAGGCCGGGAGTGCGCCAACCCCCAAGCCGCCCGCGATGCCGGCCGCCGTCAATGGGAACGGCAAGTCCAAGCCCGCTTCTTCCAAAAAGCTCTCCTTTAAAGAGCAGAAGGAGCTCGAAACGCTCCCGGCCCGGCTGGAGGCGCTCGAAGCCGAGCAGACGGACCTTGTCGCGCGCTTGTCAGACCCCGCTTTTTACAAAAAAGAGCCCAAGGAAGTCACGGCCGTGACCGCCCGCATCGATGTGATCAAGACCGAGCTGCCTGAGCTTTACCGCCGCTGGGAGGACCTGGAGGCTCGAAAAAGCTGATCGGATAAAATAAATCGATGCTTTTGCTCAAAAGGGTATTGAATTTTGGGACAGAATCAGTAGACTCGGAATTGTCGGACACACGAGCGATCAGGAGGGGAAATAAATGAAAAATTTTTATGGTTTGACGGCGCTGCTCCTGGCGGCGGTCCTTTGCGGCGGGTCGGCCTTCGCGTGCGGCCTGCATAAGGGCGCTTCGGGAGAGACCGCGGGTACGGAGGCGTCGGAAGAGACTGGTAAGTAATACGATCAGCTCGTGGCCCTGAAAGGGGCCGCCCCACCGGAGGAGGGGATCGGCACGTCAGGGTCGAGTCACCAAATCACGGATCGAAACAGGCCCGGGAGAAATCCCGGGCCTTTTTTGTTATGATGAGCGGCTCCAGTCCACCACCAGGAGGCCGCTCATGAAGATCAACGCTTACGCCGCCGCTGCCGCCAAAAAGACCCTCAAGCCTTTTGCCTACGAACCTGCCCAACTGAAGTCCGACGAGATCGAGGTCCAGATCACCCATTGCGGCATCTGCCATTCCGACGTCCACATGATCGACAACGACTGGGGCAACGCCCAATTCCCGCTCGTTCCGGGTCATGAGATCGTCGGCACCGTCCGCGCCGTCGGGTTCGGGGTGAAGCGCCTCCGCGTCGGTCAGCGCGTCGGCATCGGCTGGCAGGCTTCCAGCTGCGGCGAATGCGACCGCTGCCGGACCTCGGACGAGACCCTTTGCGCCAAGAACCAGGGCGTGATCGTCGGCCGTCACGGCGGCTTCGCCGACCGCGTCCAGGTCAACGCCCGCTTCGCTGTCCCGATCCCCGACGGCCTCAAGTCCGACGCCGCCGCGCCGCTGCTCTGCGGCGGCATCACCGTTTACACGCCGCTCCGCGCCGAAAAGCTCCAAGGCAAGCGCGTCGGTGTCATCGGCATCGGCGGTCTGGGACATCTGGCGGTGCAGTTCGCCGCCGCGTTCGGATGCGAGGTCACCGCTTTTTCCGCGTCGCCCGACAAGGAGCGTGAAGCGCTCAAGTTCGGCGCTGACGAGTTCGCCTGCACGAAGGAGAAAAGTTTTTTTGAAAAATACGCCGGCAGCCAGGACATCCTTCTGACGACCGTCACGGTCGACCAGGACTGGAACGCGTGGATGGGTGTGCTGCGCCCTTACGGCTCCCTCATCGTCGTCGGCGCTTCGCCCGGCGCGCTCAACATCGCTCCGTTCTCCCTCATCATGGGGTACAAGTCCGTGAAGGGCAGCATGATCGGCAGCCCTCGGCTCATCGAAGAAATGCTCCAGTTCGCCGCCAAGCACAAGATCGGCGCCCTCATCGAGAAACTCCCGATGACCGAGGCTGAAGAGGGGATACGCCGCGTCCGCGCGGGCAAGGCCCGCTACCGGATCGTGCTCGAGAACGCGCCGGCCGCGAAGAAAAAGGCCAAGCGCAAGTGACGCCGACCCAACTCGCCTGGCTCTGGGTCGTCCTCGCCGGCTGCATGGAAGTGATCTGGGTCGTCGGCCTCAAGCAGACCCAAGGGTTCACCAAGCTCATCCCGTCGGTCATCACGATCACGATCATGGCGGTGAGCTTCGTGCTTCTGTCGCAAGCCCTGCGCATCATTCCCATCGGGACCGCTTACGCCGTCTGGACGGGGATCGGCGCCGCCGGCGGCGCGGCGGCCGGCATCCTTCTTTACGGGGAGTCCGCCAACCCGCTCCGGATCGCCTGCATCGGACTCATCATCCTCGGCATCATCGGCTTGAAGCTCCTGCCGGCCCAATCGTGAAGCGCCCCTCCGCCGAACGGATCCGCGCCGCCGCGAGCCCCGACCGTGTCCTCATTCGCGAGCTCGAGGTCCGCTGCATCATCGGCACTTTTCCGCATGAACGCGTCAAGAAGCAATCCGTGTTCCTTGACCTTGAGCTCCCGTGTGACGCGGCGCGGCCCGCGCGGCGGGACGACCTGCGAGAGGCGCTGGATTACGACCGGCTCACGCGCCGTCTTCGGGAGTTCGCCGCTGGAACGAAGTTCCTGCTGATCGAAACGCTCGCCGAACACGCCGCCGCGCTCCTGCTCAAGGAATTCAAGCTTCCCGAGATCCGTCTCACCATCTGGAAACCGGGCGCGATCAAGGACTGCCGCAATGTCGGTGTCTCGATCACGCGGCGGCGCGGCGCGGGCCGGGCCGGGGCGGCGGTCCGATGACCTGGCTCGACGCGCTGATCTTTTCGATCGTCGAAGGGATCACGGAGTTCCTGCCCGTTTCATCGACGGGGCATCTCATGCTGACCGCCAAGCTGCTCGGGCACGAGCAGACCGAATTCGTGAAGAGCTTCGAGATCGTGATCCAGCTCGGCGCCATCCTGTCGGTGCTCGTCATTTACTGGCGCTCGTTCCTTCTGAAGCCTGAGGAGCTCAAGCGCGTCGCTTGTGCCTTCGCCCCGACCGCGGTCGTGGGCTTTGTCCTTTATAAGTTCATCAAGCGTTATTTGCTCGCCGACACGGGGATCGTCGTCTGGGCGCTCCTCATCGGCGGCATCCTGATGATCGTGTTCGAGAAGACGCGCAAGCCCGGCGCGGACGAAGTGAGGGGAGTTGCCGGCATCTCTTACCCCAAGGCGTTCGCGATCGGGATCTTTCAGTCCCTGGCCGTGATCCCGGGCGTCTCGCGCGCGGCGGCGACGATCATCGGCGGGATGCTGCTCGGGGTGGGGCGGAGGACGATCGTGGAATTCTCGTTCCTTCTGGCGGTGCCGACGATGGCCGCGGCGACGGCGCTGGATCTGATGAGCAGCGCGGATGCTTTTTCGAAGGACCAGATGGGCGTGCTGACCATAGGCTTCGTGGGATCGTTCGTGTTCGCGCTCATCTGCATCAAATGGCTGCTTTTTTTCATAAAAAAGCACTCGTTCACCGGCTTCGGCATCTACCGGATCGTGATCGCGCTGATCTTCCTGGTCCTGATGCCGCGCTAAGAGCGCGGAGCGGTTGACATCGCTCCCGCGCATGACTATAGTAATCAAAATTTTTAAGGAGAAAACATCATGGGTGAATGGCTAGGCCGCGGACGCAAAGCACGCAGGGCATACGGATTCGATGAGATCGCGCTCGTTCCCGGGAACGTGACGATCAACCCCGAGGAAGTCGACAGTTCCTGGAAGCTCGGCAAGAAGCGCATCGCGGTCCCCATCATCGCCTCCGCCATGGACGGGGTCGTCGACGTGAAGTTCGCCATCGCCATGTCCAAGCTCGGCGCGCTCGCAGCCCTCAATCTTGAGGGCGTTCAGACCCGCTACGAGAACCCGGACTCCGTCCTCAGCAAGATCTCCGGCGCCAGCCCCGAAGAAGCGACCGAGATCCTCCAGTCGCTCTACAAAGCCCCTATCAAAGAAGCGCTCATCACGCGCCGCATCAAGGAGATCAAGAAGGCCGGCGGCATCGCCGTCGTTTCGAGCATCCCCCAGAAGGCCGAGAAGTACGGCCGCATCGCGCAGGCCGCGGGCGCGGACGTGTTCATCGTTCAGTCGACCGTGTCGACCGTGAAGCACATCGCGACCAAGTACGAGACGCTCGACCTCAAGAAGTTCATTTCAGGTATGAAGATCCCCGTGATCGTCGGTAACTGCGTCACTTATCAGACCACGCTCGAGATCATGGAAACGGGCGCCAGCGGCGTGCTCATCGGCGTCGGTCCCGGCGCGGCGTGCACGACCCGCGGAGTGCTCGGCATGGGCGTTCCTCAAGTCACGGCCATCTGCGACGCGGCCGCCGCACGAGATGAAAACTTCAAGCGCACCGGCCGTTACGTCCCGATCATCGCGGACGGCGGCATGTCCACCGGCGGCGACATCTGCAAGGCGTTCGCCTGCGGATCTGACGCCGTCATGGTCGGTTCCGCCTTCGCCAAAGCGAAGGAAGCTCCCGGCCGCGGCTACCACTGGGGCATGGCCACGCCGCACGCGAACCTTCCGCGCGGCACCCGGATCAAGGTCGGCATCACCGGCTCGCTCGAACAGATCATGTTCGGTCCGGCCGGTCTCGATGACGGCACTCAGAACCTCGTCGGCGCTCTGCAGACCTGCATGGGCAATGTCGGCGCCAAGACCATCCGCGAGCTTCAGAGCATCGACATCGTGATCGCACCCGCGATCAAGACGGAAGGGAAGGTCTACCAGCAGGCGCAACGGATCGGGATGGGCAAATAGCCCACCTCTAGACTCTCGTCTCTCCTCTTACGGCCGTTTTCGAGTTCAATCTTGAAAACGGCCGTTTTTCATGTATACCTATTAATGAACTTCAATAAGTTTTAACAAACCGGAGTTGACTCATGAATGCATCGTCTTCAAAAGCTCTGAAAGTTTTACCGGTCCTTTCGCTGGCCATGCTGATCGGGTTCTCCTGTGTTGCCAAGCAAGCACAAGCGGCTTCAAGCGAGTCCGGTCAACAGGGCGGGGGAAACTCGGGTGGTGGAGGGAACTCTGGCGGTGGAGGGAACTCTGGCGGTGGAGGGAACTCGGGTGGTGGAGGCTACTCCGGCGGTGGAGGCTACTCCGGCGGTGGAGGGAACTCGGGTGGTGGTGGTTATTCGGGTGGCGGGGGCAACTCTGGCGGTGGCGGAAATTCTGGCGGTGGCGGATATTCGGGCGGTGGCGGAAACTCTGGTGGTGGCGGAAATTCTGTCGGCGGAGGGAACTCCGGTGGTGGTGGTCGCGTTAGCACAAGCGGAAGTCCCTATTTTCATTCCGACGGTGGGTATTACGCCGATCCCGTCACCCCAAATGGTGGCGTCAACAAGGGTGGTGGCGTAGCGCTCGCCGGCAGACCGGCAGAGGGCGGTAGAGCGGGCATTCCAGGTGTGATCGGAGGAGGCGGCAAGGTGGTCGCAGCCCGGCCCGCAGAGGGCGGCAGAACGGGTGGCGGTGGCACAGTGTTCGCCGCCAGACCGGCGATCGCGGGTAGACCTGCGGTTGGAGGTAGACCGGCGGAACCCGGCAGAGTAGCGGTTGCAGGTCCTGCAGCTCAAAATCGTCAAGTCAATGCCATTAAGATATCCTCGACGAAAGAATCGGGTCCGACCGGGACCGACAAACCCTAGCGATCGTTTCGACATCTTATATATTTTCACAAGCAGTTCGTTGACTTGAGAGAGGGGAGTTTCTATAATCTCCTCTCTCTTATCTTTTACCTCCTTTAAACTTTTTTTAACAAAGCAAAGGCCTCAGCACCCATGCAGATCCACCGGCCCAAACCCATGCTCCTCATTTCTGAGATCGCCCGGTCGGTCGGCATCCGCGAGGACGAGCTGTCGGCGTACGGCCCCCATAAGGCCAAGGTCAGTCTGGCCGTGCTCGCGCGTCTCGTGGGCAAACCCAACGGCCGGCTGATCTGCGTGTCGGGCATCAACCCGACCAAGCAGGGCGAGGGCAAGACCTGCACATCACGCAGGGCCTCGGTCAGCTCAAGAAAAAAGCCATTCTCTGCCTCCGCGAACCGTCCCTCGCCCCGTTCCTCGGCAACAAGGGCGGCGCGACCGGCAACGGCAACGCCCAGGTCCTCCCGCAGGAGGACATCAACCTTCACTTCACCGGCGACATCCACGCGGTGGAGCTGGCGACGAATCTCCTCGCGGCGGCGATCGACAACCACCGCCATCACGGCAACAAGCTCAAGATCGACGAGCACCAGGTCTTCTGGCGACGATCGCTCGACATTTGCGACCGCCAGCTGCGTGAAGTGATCGTCGGCGCCGCCAAGGAAAGCCACGAGGAAAAATACAAAACGCCCTTCGAGATCACACCGGCGAGCGAGGTCATGTCGATCCTGTCGCTTTCGACCTCGATCGCGGACTTGAAGCAGCGCCTCGGCGACATCGTCATCGGCCTGAACACTGACGGTGAGCCCGTGCACGCCCGCGACCTCAAGGCGTCCGGCGCGATGACGGCGCTCCTCAAGGACGCGCTCCAGCCGAACCTCGTCCAGACGAGCGAAGGCCAGGCGGTGTTCGTGCACACGGGTCCGTTCGCCAACGTGTCCCACGGCAACAACTCCCTGGCGGCGACGCTCACGGCGCTCAAGCTGGCGCAGTACGTCGTCACCGAGTCCGGCTTCGGAACGGACCTCGGCATGCAGAAACTTTTTGACGTCGTGCTCCCGAACGTGCCGGACGTGAAGCCCAGCGTGGTCGTCCTCGTCGTCACGGTCAAGGCGCTCAAGGGCCATTCCAAGGACTCCTCGAGCTTCGAGCTCGGCTTCAAAAACCTCGACAAACACGTCTCCAACATCCGCAACTACGGCATCGAGCCGGACGTCTGCATCAACCGATTCCCGCACGACACCCACTCCGAGATGGTCATACACAAGAGCTATTTACAGTCCCAGAACGTCCTTCACGCGGTCTGCACCGCGGTCCG
>CAZHID010000092.1:0-795 GCA_964532445.1 uncultured Planctomycetia bacterium
CAACGGCCAGTTTCTGTTGTTGGTGGTGTATTTAGACGGCTCCACCGCCGATGACCTCTGGGTCTCAGGATCTCCGGGCCTCGATGTGCGCCGGCAGCTGGTGCGCGCGGTCCTTGCTGTCACGCGGGCGCTTGGTGGTGAGGTGCCCCGCGACTACCTGAACCGCGACAATTACATCGTTGAGCGGACCGGCGGACGGGCTTTGTTGGTGGACCTCGGCAACCGCCGCATGAAGGTGCTTGGCGAAGAAACGGACCCATGGGAGCAGCTTTTTTTCATCGCGGGACTAGCGGACCGATTTGCGGACAATGACCCCGAACTGATCGCAAGCGTGGTCCTGCGGACCTTGTCCGATACTTTGGGGGCTGACGAGGCGAGGTTGTGGGTCTCGAGGGTGTATGCGCATCTGCTGATCCTGGAAAACGACAACATCAGCCTGCTGCAGTTTCCCACGGTGTTCGCGGCCGGAAGAATTCAAAAGCGAAGGCGAAATGCTGCGCAGGTGGGGAATGGACCCCGGACTGGCCGGCCGGCTCAAGAGCGCGCTCGGCAGCTTCCTGGCCAGTGAACCGGCCTCGACCCCCGCGAGAGCGGCGGGCATTGAGGGGCTGTTGGATCATTTGCGCCGCTCCCGTGAATCCGGTGTCGAAGCGCACGCGGCCGTCCTGGGAATGGACGATTGGATCATCAGGCAAGCGACCGACGATGTCTATGATGATACCTGGAAAAAAACAGCGGAACATCTGAAGGCGGGCGGTCGGGTGATCTGGTATTCCAACTTCGGCAAGGAGATGT
>CAZHID010000092.1:876-6127 GCA_964532445.1 uncultured Planctomycetia bacterium
GCCTTGGAAGGAGCGTCAGATCAGGGAGGGGTTGTGGGACTACAGAGGGCTCCAGAATTCATTTTTGGTGAGCGGGGGCAGGGAGCTTCTGGTCGATGACCCGTCCTCCGGCGGCTTCAAGGTTTTTTTGAACCAAAAAGCCGAGGATCTTGCGGACCCGATCCGATGGGCCACAGACCGTCTGAGCGATATCGAGGAGATAAAAGTCGGTCAGGGCGTCCTGAACTTGAGCCCGTTCTTAGGCTCGGCCCAGGAACTCGGCCGCGACCTTGAGGTCATACGCGCTTTTTCGGCCATGGTACTCTTGGACGAGGGGGCGCCCGGGCGGGCGAACGATCCGCCTGCTGGTGAGGGAACGCCGATCGAAGTCGATGAGGAGGGCTCGGCCGAGGGCTTTGTCTGGTCGGCCCGCCATTTGCCGGATGCGCGCTTGTGGGATCCTGACACGATCCATCTAACCCCATTTTCCAGGACACCCGCAGGCTCGCAGACCGTCGTGGTTCCGCAGGGCTCCGAGGTTTACGCGGTCTACCAGGTCCCGGTGAACGGTGCTTCAGAAGATCTGGTGAAAGGCCGATGGGCGATCACCGAACGAGAGGTGTCACCGATCGCCGGCGCACGCATGGCGTCGGTCCCTGCCGCATCCTCGGCTTTTGTCGTGTCCGACCCGGACCTCCGGGTCAGCGGACCGATGATCTCTCTCAATGTGCGCGATCTGGGCGCGGTGCCCATGCCGCTGCCGGCGGACGCGGCCGCGGACACCAAGCCATTCGTCGGTGTCGATATGATGAAGGGTCTTCAGACCGCCAGGAGCTGGCTGCCGGAATTCCGCCGGCAGGGGATCGGCCGGGTTTATTTGGTGGGCCTCGCCGCTTCAGGAGAGATGAGCGGATTGATCCAGTCCGATTGGCGGGAGCCGCGGAACCGGCGTCCGGACAGTCTGGGAACGCCGGGCCCCTTGTTCTATTACGGCAACCCCGCGAACAACGGCGCGGCCGTGCAGGTGAGCGCCTGGCTCAAGAACCGGAAGACCGTCGACGGACATCAGTTCGACAACCTTCTCGGTCAGAACGTTTTTTCGGTGATGGACCCCCGGCTTATCCACGAGGGGAGCGTGCCTCCGTCGGCGACGAGCGCCGAGTCCCAGCGGATCCTCACCGAGGAGCTGCGAGCGCTGCTTCAAGAGGCGCGCGAGCTCGGTATCGACGTGTACGGACTGGATCGCGTGGCGCGCTCCGGAATCGGTGACTTTGGCCAATTACAAGAGGTTCTTCTGGCGGGAGCTTTCTCCCGAGGAGGAGTTGGAATACGCCAAGGCGGTCGCGGAAGAGAAAAAACTTTTTCCCAAAGGGCACGGCAAGCGCTACGAGAATACCCGTTCGCGTAAAAAATTGACCCCGACAGAACGCTGGATCGCCGACGTCGCGAAAAAAGCCGGGCCTTTCGTCCCGGTCCGCCTGCCGCTGCCGGACGGAGGCGAAAAGCTCGTTTTCATCCGCCGGGCGAACATCGGTATCGACAGCGAGGATCAGCTCGTCCCGAACGCGCTGCATCCCGACAGCATCCGGGAGTACATCGAAGGTCTGAATTGGCTCGCTGAGCTCGGGTTCAGCGGCGCCCGTACCGACCTGGGCTTCCGACTTTTACCCGATTTTATCCGTCCTTATTACGAGGAGATGCGGTCGCATCTGTCGAAACGCGGGCAGACGCTCGAGGACTGGATGCGCGCGAGCGGGATCCGTACGTTGCGGGAGGGCGAGCCTTTCGAGGATTGGTGGGAGAGGCAGAAGAACACGGTCCAGCCGCTCCGTGAGGTCATCTCGGTCGTGCGTCATAACGCGCGTGAGATGGACTTCGTGATCGAAGCTTATCCTTATCAGTCCCACGAACAGAAGGAGCTGCTCGCGCTTGGCGTGGACCACAATTATGATGATTCGTTCTTTAAGGGAATGTTGTATGCGCTGAGGACGCAGAGCGAAGCGCTTCCGAACGCCTTGCGGGGAGCGCTCGCCCGCGCGCCGCACGGGACGGTGTACGCGTCGAACTTTGATGAGGACTCGTTGGGCCGGATCCTCAAAAAGATCGGCCGGCAGAGCGCGGTCACGGGGATCCACCTTCTTTTGGCGGTCCTGCCCCGCATGGGTCTCCCGGTGCTGTACACCGAGCGGGACTACCTCGGACTCGAGGGCAGCGCGGTGCCGATGCCGGGCGGTTCGGACACGGCCTCCGACAGCCATCACCCGTTTCCGTCGGAAGGGGAATTCGCCGATCGCCTCAAGCCCGACTGGGCGGCCCGCAAGATCCAAAACGCGCCTCTGCCGTCAATGCTTCGCGAGCTCGAGAAGACCTTGGGGCCCCGTAGTCTTCCGTCGGAAGTCTGGATCCCGGGCAACACGAATGCCAAGAACCGGCTCGTGCCGTTGTTCTGGCGTGACGCTTCCGGGGACTGGTACCTAGCGATCGCGGACCTTTATCCCGAGTGGGGCGCCAACACCGGATTCGGTCCCGGCCGGATCAAGATCGAACTCAACCCTTCAGAAATGCCCGCGGGTCTCGATCCCTCTTTGTTCACGGGTCCCATGGCCGTCCATGCTCCTGTTGCGGCCTGGTCCCAGAGCCCATTTTGGCGGATCGGAACGGGGGACTGGCTCAGCAAGGGTTCCGCAAGAACGCTCGATATCGACATCGATCATGATCAGAGCTTCAATATGGTGCTGAAGCTGGGTCCTGGACGTGCGGCCGCGCGTCCCGACGCGGGCCGGCCGGCCGGCATCTGGGAACCCGGTCGGGAACCCCGCGCCCGGGAACGCGCGCTTCTCAAGCTGCTCGCGCCCGCGCCGGCCGGAGACCCGGACGCCGTGAGCGCGGTCCAGATCGCCCTCTCCTGGCCCGACGACAACCTCCGGGCGCAGGCGGCCAACATCCTCGCTCGCAGAAGCCTCGTCGTTCGTTCGCCTCACGCTGATCCGGCGGATTACGCCGGTCTGATGATGGACCCCTTCGCACCTTACCGCGCCGCCGGCGTCCAGATCCCGCGGGCGTATCTCCGGGTGTATCCGGAGCCTATCGCGCGTCAGTGGCTGACCCGAAATGGCCGTTACAGCTTGATGCACACCTTGAAACATCTTTCTTTTTTGGCGCGGGGTGTCAGCGACGAGCAAGAGTCCGGTGACGCCGACTACGCCACCGAGGCGCTGAAGCGTTTTAGGGAAAAAGTGGCCGCCGCCGCCGCGGATTGGGATCCCGCGCGCGATCCGGACCTCCAGCGCGAGGTGGACCGCGCGATCGAGGAGACGAGGACCGTCCGGCCGTCCGTCGAATGGGACCGGGACCTCAGCGTCGGCTCCCAGGTCCCGGCGAACGTGGCGGAGGTCTTGAGGACCATGGTCCTGCGCTCCGAAGCGGTCGCGCGCAAGTATCCGAATGAGCATCGGGAAACATTTTATTGGGTGCTTGAGGCGGTCAAAGAGATCGTGCCGGATGTTCCGGGCGAGCCCGCGGCTGAAATGATCTACCGGGGCCGCTCCACCCGCGAGGGGGCCAGAATGTCCGTCCTGCCCGGCGCGTTCAGCGCGGGCTTGAGGGCGCACGTCAATGAAGACACTCATCTGGTGAAAGATCTCGGGAACGGGTGGTCGCTGATGGCGGTGTTCGACGGGGTCGGCGGCGAACAGATGGCGGCCGAGGCGAGCGCGCGGGCGAGGGACGCGGTGGATGAATTTTTTGTGTCGGGGCTCAGCGCGGAGGAACGGACTTTGCTGGCGCCGGTCCAGGGCGTGGCCGATCTGCCGCCGCATTTTGCGATCGAGATGATGATGAGGAACGCGTTGATCAAAGCTCAGGCCGCGGTGCGTTCGATCCGTTTGACCAAGGGTATCTCCGGCACGACGGCGACTCTGGTGCTTTTGGCGCCGAGGGTCGGCAAGAAGACCCAAAAAAGATCAAATGCCTGGGTGATGACGTTGGGAGACTCCTATGCCTCCATTTGGGACCCCGCGGAACCCTCGAGGCTGACGCCGATCCCCGGGTTCCATCAAAGCTCTGATGAAACGCCAACGGGCCGTGACAGAGAAATGAGGATCCGGAGTTTCCTCTCCGAGGTGGACGGCGCGACGATCACCGCGATCGAACAGTTCATCGACTATCTTGAGGACCATTACGGATTGGCGGACGGTATCACGGAGGATCATCAGGGGTTGATCGGGGAGTTTTATGAGAGGGTGTTCGGCGAAATCGGGTCCAGCCTGGGTGATCCCGGGTTCACCGCGGAACAGGCTTGGGCCTGGGCGTACCGGAGGTTGTCGGGAGGGCTGTATTCGGACGAAGACCTGTCCCTGGATTTTTTGAAGGCGGAGCCGGTCATCATACCGCCCGGAGGTCTTTTGATCGCCGCCACGGACGGCCTGTGGGACAACC
Source organism: uncultured Planctomycetia bacterium (assembly GCA_964532445.1). Taxonomy (GTDB): domain Bacteria; phylum Omnitrophota; class Gorgyraeia; order 2-02-FULL-51-18; family JAGOUK01; genus JAGOUK01. Next base: position 5,293 of record CAZHID010000092.1, read on the forward strand.
TGACAGGCTCCCAGATCGCGGCCATGGTCGAATGGCACACCGAGGATCATCGTCATAGCCGAGAGTCCGGGGACCCTGCCATGCTCCAGCGTGAGCTCGCCACCCTTGCTTCGAGCCTGGTTGCTTCGGCCCGGGAGACCGAATCGTTAGGCCGCCGCAAGCCGGACGACACGACTCTTTTGGTCCATGGACACCAGTGGCCCGCATCCCGCCGCACCGCCCGCGAATGGCTCGGTCTTCTCAAAGCGGCGGCCGGTTATCACACCGCGCATCACAGGGGCGCCATGCCGGATCCGCTGCTTCTGGCGCTTTCATTGATGGTCCCGCTCGCGGTGCCCGCATACACACGGCTTCGCCGCGCGCTGGACAGAGGCAAGGGGGTTGAGGCGCTTGAAAAAAGCATTCGGAGACTCCTCGAAGATCACGCCGGCGAATTCAGCATGGCCGAAGCGGGCCTGGTCCCGGATGGGGAGGTGTTCAATCTCCTGGTCGATCCCGATGCGGCGGTCACCGCGTCCGATCTTCCGGCCGCTCCCGCCAAAGAAAGTCTGAGAGGCCGGCTGGGCCCAATGAAGGGTTTGAATTCCCTGGCCTTGGCGCTGTTCCTTGGTTCACCGTCCCACTTGGACCGTGTCGCCGCCGCGTTAAGGCTTATCGAGCCGATGGCCAAGACCCCCGACACCTGGCATTGGTATGTGCTGGCCCAAACGGCGGGCTTGCTGAGGGAACGTCCCGAGATCCGGGATTGGGAGAGTTTGAAGCGGGCTGCTTCGCAGGAACTCGCGTTCGACGAGGGAACGATCGAAACCGCCCGTAAAATATGGGAAACCAAATA
>CAZHID010000092.1:6137-7847 GCA_964532445.1 uncultured Planctomycetia bacterium
ACCGCCTGCTGGTCGAGGCAGCACGGCGCATCGGCGCCTGCGTACGCGATTCCGCCCCGGTGGCGCGCCGGGGCGGCGACGAGATCACGCTGGTGCTGGCCGACCTGGACAACGCGCAGCGGCTGGACCGGATCCTGCACGACGCGGTCCGTAAAATTTATGACACCAAGAGTGCCTTGGAGATCAAGCTGGGCCGTCCTGTGGACCTGGTGACGGCCGCCGATGTCTGGGCCATGCGATCGGTGCTGCAAGCTGCTGATGGCGCGCGCATGGCCCGGCACAAAAAACTGCCGGGTGATGAGACCTCGGAGAACACGCCCACCCAGGCATGGGCGAGCTTGTTCACGGAGGTATTCGGGAGTTCGCCTTATTGGAGCGGCGAAGAAGACGGGTTTCTTGTCCCGCCGGTGGCCGATGGGGTAGCGCTAACGCAGATCCGGGCCGGCTCATTCCGCAGTGCGGAGACGCTCGCGGAGAGGTTCCGACAAGAGCTTCTACTCACTCACGGGACTCATCCGCAGTTGATCGGGGCGGTCCGGGCGATCAAGGAGACCCGGTTCGCCGCTTCCTGGCTGGTTCTGGTGCAGCTCATGAACCTGGCGCGTTTGAATCCCGGCCGGACCAACGAGGAAAGTCTTTTTGATTTCGCGCAAACAGAGCTGGGTATCGACTCGGCATCGATCGAACAGGCTTTTCTGGACCTGTCTAATTTTCATATGCATGCGGGTGCGCGGATGGCGGATTTTCAACAGTTGGACCGTCCCGGCTATTGGGCAGCGCTCCGCCTCCTCCAGCAGATGCAGGTTCTCAGTGAATCCACGGACTATTTCAAGGGGGTCTTCATCGGCGACCCGGAGCTGGTCCGCGAGACGGAGAGGGGGCTCGAAGAGGCGCGCCGGCTCATGATGGACGCCATTCGGGAATCGGTCCTTCTGGCGAGGACCGACCCGGCCGCCGGGCCCAGGCCCATCACCGAAGCGCTCGCGTTCAGGGTCTGGCAGCGCCGGCTGAGCGGAAATTTTTTCCGGCGTTACGCGCGGCACCTGATGGACCTTGCCGCGGCAGAGAACGATCCCGACGGATCCCATCGTTTCAACGAAGACGCGCTCAGAACGGCCCGGAGGTCGGTCTCGATGCTGGGCGCGGCTTATCGTGATGCCGTCAGTCAGAGGCTTGAATTCGCCCCCAAGCTCCGCATGGAATATGCTTCCGCGCTCGAAGGAGCGGCCATCGCGGGGAAGCGTCTGGTCCGGAACCATGGCACCAAGCAGCAGTTCATTCCGCAAAGATGGAGTCTCTATACCGACGCATCCCGGGACTTCTCGTACGCCATCCAACTGATCGAAGAACTGCGCCATCAGTCCGATCACGGCCAGGCCGACAAACACGCGCGTCACATCTCGATGAACGACCTGAACCGCTCCGCGGCTCTTTCGATCGCGTCAACCGAGGGGGCGTGGAGGGGAATGATGCATGCCGGAGACAAGCAAATGATCGGGCCGATGGTTTCTCAACTCGCATTATTGGCGACCCGTGTCGGCTGGGACCGCACCGAGATCCTGGGGACGCTCCGCATCCTCGCCGCCGGTCAGGTCGCCATGGGTGATAAGGAGTCGGCCATCCGCTCATGGTCCCGGGTGATCCAAACGCGTCCAGATGATTACTGGTCCAGGCTTGAGCTCATCAAAACTTTGATCGCCGCCGGGGACC
>CAZHID010000093.1:0-7834 GCA_964532445.1 uncultured Planctomycetia bacterium
ACCATCCCTGGACCGAGAACGAGCGGACGGCGCAGCTCGAGAACGTCGCGCTCGCGGGCTTCAGCACCTATGACCACGTGCGTCAGGACGAGTACTCTGCCGCGCGGCTGGCCGATATGCACCCGGAGGCCCGGGCTTTTTTTGAAAAAGTCAAAGCCGTCCGCGCGGACGAGGGCCTGAAGACGCTTTTTGCCGAGCGGAGGATGCTCGCGGACCGTATCGGACAGCTCAACTCGCGGCTCATGGCGACCAAGCCAGCGTATGACACCGCGCTTCTCGAGGAAGCGGTCCAGAAGCGCTCCCCCGCCGCCCCTCTGACCGCGATGACCGCGGAGGCCCAGGGCATCCGGGCGGAGATCGAGGCGCTTGTCATCCGGCTCCAAGGGGCGGAACGGAAGATCGAGGCGCATCCGCTCGTCCGGGACCTCTGGTCCGCGATCGCTCCCGGGGATGCCGCGCGCCGGGCGGCCCTGGTGGCGGACCTCAAGCGTTACGAGCTCAAGTACAAGTTCGTCGAGCTCGTCTGGCAGATGCTGTTCCTGCTCCCCGTGTTCGCGGTGTTCTGGTTCTGGAACGCCCGCAGCCTCGCGCGTTCGCACCGCCTGCAGGTCCTGATCTCCTCGCACCTGCTGGTCGTCGCGTCGATCCCCATCCTCATCAAGATCGTCGAGGTCGTCGTGGACCTCGTGCCCGAACATTTTTTCCGGGAGCTGTTCAAGGTCCTCAAGGCGATGCACATCATCGCGTTCTGGCATTTTTTCCTGATCGCGCTCACGGTCGCGGCGGCGCTCGGGGCGATCTACGTGGTCCAGAAGAAGGTCTTTTCGCGCGAACAGCTTCGCCGTCACCGGTTGTCCAAGGGGCAGTGCCACGCATGCGGCCGCAAGCTGCCGTTCGGCCAGCCCGGCTTCTGTCCGTACTGCGGACGCGGACAGACCGAAGCCTGCGGCGGCTGCGGCAAAGCGACGGCCGTGGGCGGGGACTTCTGTGTGCAGTGCGGGATCAAGAACGACCGGAAGGCCTCCTCGTGAGCGTCCGGCGGAGCGCATCCCGCTGAACATGTTCAGGCGAAGGCTCGGCCGGCAAGGGCTGGAAGTCCCCGCGATCGGCCTCGGCTGCATGGGAATGAGCTTCGCTTACGGTCAGGCCGATCCGGCGGAGTCGCTTCGAACGCTCGAGCGCGCGCTTGAACTCGGGGTCGACCATTGGGACACCGCGGAGATCTACGGGCCGTTCAAGAACGAAGAGCTCATCGGCCGCTTCCTGGCCGCGTCGCCGGGACGCCGCAAGCGCGTCCAACTCGCGAGCAAGTTCGCTTGGCGGTTCTCGCCCGAAGGCGAGCGGACCGGCCTCGACGGGAGCGCGTCCAACATGCGCCGGGCCGTCGAAGGCTCGCTCAAGCGGCTGGGCACGGACCACATCGACCTTTATTATCTGCACCGCAAGGACCCGAGCGTCCCGATCGAAGAAACGGTCGGCGCGATGGCGGAACTCGTGAAGGAAGGCAAGGCGCGCTTCCTCGGACTTTCGGAGGTCGGACCCGAAACGCTGCGCCGCGCGCACGCGACGCATCCGATCTCAGCCCTGCAGAGCGAGTACTCGCTCTGGGAAACGCCGCTCAAGGCCCGTGTCCTGCCGGTCCTGCGCGAACTCGGCATCGGCCTTGTGACGTACAGTCCTTTCGGCCGCGGCTTCCTCGCCGGCGGGATGAAGCCCGCCGAAGCAATGGGCCGAGACGACATCCGCCGGACCTTCCCGCGTTTTCAGAAGGACCACGCGCCCGCCAACACGCGGCTCGTGGACGCGATCCGCCGGTTCGCGGCCGACAAAGGCGCAACGGCCGCCCAACTTTGCATCGCGTGGCTTCTTGCCCAAGGGGACGACATCGTCACGATCCCCGGCACGACCCGCGTCGACCATCTCGAAGAGGACGCGGCCGCCGCGCAACTCAAGCTCACGGCTCCGGACATGGCGGCCATCGACCGTTTGATCGCGGACCATCCGCCCAGCGGTCCCCGGCTGCCCGAGGGCATGATGAAGCTCATCAACGCCGAGTGATGGGAGTGTCCCAAGCCGAGGGGGCTGAGGCGCCGAAATATTTCATGGTCGAAGGCATGACGAGCGGAACGAACAGGAGGCTGGCATGAGACATTTTTTTCTTACCCCAGTATTCACAGTGTTGATCGCGACGTTGATCTATGCCGTTCCGCAAGCGGACGCGGCCATGACCCGGGCCTCGGCGGAACAGCTCATGCGGTCCGGCAAGAGCCTTAAGTGCAGCGTGTCGTCGACGGAGAACGGCGGGGCCCAGGAAGGCTCCATCTACATTTCCGCCGGCAAGATGCGCGGCGACTTCGAGGTCTCCGACCCGAACGGGGAGACCTCGGACGCGCACATGCTCCAGGACGGGGAGTGGGTCTACACTTGGGGCGGACCGGACGGCGGAACGCAAGGGACCAAGATGCACGTGGACGCTTCAGCCGGAGCGGGCGCTTCGGACAGGTTCGACACCGCGGAAGAAGTGAACATGGATTGCATGGAGTGGCAGCCGGATGCGGCCAGGTTCGAGGTCCCGGCCGGGGTCGGGTTCATGGACATGACCGGCATGATGGCCGGGCCCGGACAAATGCCGGGCGACTTCGCGGCGAGGCAGGGCCAGGCGTGCGACCAGGCTGCCGACGGCCCTGACCGCGACATGTGCCGACAGATGATGGGCTGCGCATGAACGGCCCGCGGACCGGACGGCGGACCTTGACTATATCTGTATAAGCAGATATAATTCTTTTATGAAGCTCAAAGACACCCAAGCGATGTTCAACGCCATGGCCGACGAGACCCGGCTCAGGATCCTCAACCTCCTGGGGGAAGGGGAGCTCTGTGTGTGCGACCTGATGAAAGTCCTTGAGGAACCGCAGTCCAAGGTGTCGCGGCATCTGGCTTACCTGCGCCGCGCGAAGCTCGTCACCGCGCGGCGTCGCGGACTCTGGATGCACTACCGGATCGCCGGACTTGAACCGCGGGTCCTGGGGCCGGTGCTGGCGGCTTTTTCACAGAGACGCGGCGAGATCGAAGAGCTGGAACGGGACCTGAAGAAGTTCCGCAAGCAGAAGGACTGCCTGGTCGGCTGCTGCGAATGATATTTTTTTGCCTTGATATATCTGTTAAAGCAGATATTATGGAGGGAGGTGATCTGGATGAACGATTGCAAATGCGGCCAAAGCTGCAAGTGCTGCGATGACACGGCCGGCTGCTGCTGACCGATGATCGGATAACCCGGGGGCGGTCCGCGCGCGGCCGTCCCCGCCCGCCGCTTCAGCGCGCAAACGAGACAGGGCGAACATGAAAAAATTAGGTGTGATGGACCGGTATCTCACGGTCTGGATATTCGGGGCGATGGCGCTCGGGAGCGCGGCCGGAGAATTCCTGCCGGGGTTCGGGCGGGCCGTCGGCGCGATGGGGACCGGTACGACCAATGTCCCGATCGCCCTCGGGCTCATCCTCATGATGTACCCGCCCCTGGCCAGGGTCCGCTACGAGGAGATGGGGAGGGTCTTCAAGGACTGGAAGGTTCTGGGTTTGAGCCTGGTCCAGAACTGGGTCATCGGACCCTTTCTCATGTTCGGGCTGGCCGTTCTGTTCCTGCGCGACCGGCCGGATCTCATGTCGGGCCTGATCCTGATCGGCCTGGCGCGCTGCATCGCGATGGTCATCGTCTGGAATGACCTGGCGGACGGCGACCCGGAATACGCCGCGGGGCTGGTGGCGTTCAACAGCGTTTTTCAGATCCTTTTTTATGGCGCGTACGCGTACTTTTTCATCACGTTCCTGCCGCGCGCGCTGGGGCTTGAGGGCTTCACGGTCACCATATCGATGGGAGAGATCGCGGGGAGCGTCCTCATTTACCTGGGTATTCCGTTCCTGGCGGGGATGCTCACACGCTTCACGCTCATCCGGCTTAAAGGGAGCGTGTGGTACCGGGATGTCTTTGTGCCGAGGAGCAGCCCCGTGACGCTGGCGGCGCTTCTAGCGACGATCTTTCTTATGTTCAGCCTGAAGGGCGGCGAGATCGCGCGGATCCCGATGGACGCGGTCCGGGTGGCGATACCCCTGTTCGTGTATTTTGCGGCGATGTTCGTGATCAGCTTCGTGATGAGCCGCAGAGCCGGGGCGGATTATCCGAGATCGACCGCGCTGTCGTTCACCGCGGCGAGCAATAACTTCGAGCTCGCGATCGCGGTCGCGGTGTCGGTGTTCGGAATGAGCTCCGCTCAGGCCTTCGCGGCGGTGATCGGGCCGCTCGTGGAAGTGCCGGTGATGATCGGGCTGGTGGGGGTGTCTTTGTGGATCGGTCGCAGATATTTTGGACGAAAGGCGGCGTCATGAACCTTCGAAAGGGAAAATCGTCATGAAGAGCGTGTTGATCCTGTGCACCGGCAATTCCTGCCGGTCGCAAATGGCCGAGGGTTTCCTCAAACATTACGGGGCCGGCAAGATCGATGTTGAGAGCGCCGGATCCGAGCCGTCCCGGGTGAACCCGATCGCGATCCGGGTCATGAAGGAGGCGGGGGTCGACATTTCCGGCCACCGGTCGAAGCATTTCAACGAATTCGCGGGCCGGCGCTTCGACACCGTGATCACCGTTTGTGACAATGCCGACCGGAACTGCCCCATTTTTCCGGCCGGGACCGAGCGGCTGCACTGGCCGTTCCCCGACCCGCCCCATGGACAGGCCGAAAGTGAAGACGTGCTGGCGGAATTTCGCCGGGTACGCGACCTGATCCACGCGCGGTTCAAGGCCTTTGTGGAAGGCTTTTAACTAACTTAATAGATAGACAAAATATATAGCTATCTATTTGAAATAAATAGGGTTACGGAATATAACCCCCCAGCCCGGCAAACGGGTCGGGGGGTTTAATTTTTTCGAAATATGTTCGTAACATGGGGGAGTAAACTTGTGCCTCAGTCTTGTCATCCAAGCTCACCCAGTTTGCCTAGGGGAGCGGCTCGAGTTTTTTCGAGCAAAATCAGAAAAATCGCAGTAGGATAGCTGGCGGCAAACCGGCCCCGACCGCACCTGTTTGAAAATTTTTTCAAGCACAACCAAAAGTGGAGAGCAGTATGTCTACCCTACAGGAAATCAAAAACGCCATGTACACCAACGGAAGCCCCGCGCGCAAGGTCTCCTCGACGAAGGATATCACCCAGGTGTTCGGTTCGAACGTGTTCAACGACAAGGTGATGCGCGAGCGCCTGCCGAAAGAGACGTACAAGGCCCTCCGCAAGACCATCGAGCGCGGCGAGAAGCTCACGCTTGAGGTCGCCAACGTCGTCGCCAACGCGATGAAGGACTGGGCGATCGAAAAGGGCGCGACCCACTACACCCATTGGTTCCAGCCGCTGACCGGCATCACCGCCGAGAAGCATGACTCGTTCATTTCCGCTCCGACCGAAGACGGCACCGTCATCATGGAGTTCTCCGGCAAGCAGCTCATTCAGGGCGAGCCGGACGCGTCGTCGTTCCCGTCGGGAGGCCTTCGCGCGACCTTCGAGGCCCGCGGTTACACCGCCTGGGACTGCACCTCCCCGGCCTTCCTTAAGGAAGACGCCGTCGGTTATGTGACCCTCTGCATCCCGACCGCGTTCTGCTCGTACACCGGCGAAGCGCTCGACAAGAAGACCCCGATGCTCCGCTCGATGGAAGCCGTATCGAAGCAGGCGATGCGCGTCCTGCGCGCGCTCGGCAACAAGACCGCCAACCGCGTGACGACGACCGTCGGACCCGAGCAGGAATACTTCCTGATCGATAAGAAGTTCGTGGACCAGCGCACCGACATCATGGCCTCCGGCCGCACGCTCTTCGGAGCCCCCGCGCCCAAGGGTCAGGAGCTCGAGGACCAGTACTTCGGCTCGATCCGCGACCGCATCTCCCGCTTCATGCACGACCTGGACATGGAGCTCTGGAAGATGGGCGTGTCCGCGAAGACCAAGCACAATGAGGTCGCGCCGGCCCAGTTCGAGCTCGCGCCGATCTTCTCGACGACCAACATCGCCGCTGACCACAACCAGCTCGTCATGGAGACGATGCAGAAGGTCGCGCTTCGTCACGGCCTGGTCTGCCTCCTGCACGAAAAGCCCTTCGCGGGCGTGAACGGGTCCGGCAAGCACAACAACTGGTCGCTCGCGACCGATGACGGTCAGAACCTGCTCGAGCCGGGCAAGACGCCGCACGACAACGAGCAGTTCCTCCTCATCGTCTCCGCGATCATCAAGGCCGTCGACACGCACGCGGACCTGCTGCGTGCCGGCGCCGCCAACACCGGCAATGACCTGCGTCTGGGCGCCAACGAGGCCCCTCCCGCGATCATCTCGGTGTTCATGGGCGAAGAGCTCTCGGACATCCTGTTCAGCCTGGCCAAGGGCAAGGAAGCCAAGTCCAAGGGTCAGCACTACCTGAACATCGGCGCCGACTCACTTCCGGCGCTCCCGAAGGACAACACGGACCGCAACCGCACGTCGCCCTTCGCGTTCACCGGCAACAAGTTCGAGTTCCGCATGGTCCCGTCCTCGATCTCGATCTCCGGCCCCAACGTGATCCTCAACACGATCACCGCTGAGGCCCTGGACGAAGTCGCCACGCGCCTGGAGAAGGCCAAGGACACGGACAAGGAAGTCGCCGCGATCATCAAGGAGTACATCTCCAAGTACGGCCGCGTGATCTTCAACGGCAACAACTACTCCGACGAGTGGGTCAAGGAAGCCAAGAAGCGCGGCCTTCCGAACATCAAGTCGATGGTCGAGGCGCTGGATTGCGTCACGCTGCCGGAAAAAGTGAAGATGTTCGAGAAGTACGGGGTGCTTTCGAGCGTCGAGCTCCACTCCCGCCAAGAGGTCTACCTCGAGAAGTACGCCAAGGACATCAACATCGAAGCCAAGGCCTCGATCGAGATGGTCAAGCGTCAGTACCTCCCCGTGGTCGTGAATTACACGGGCGAGCTCGCCTGCACCATCTCGAGCCTGAAGTCCGCCGGCAACGCCGCGACGGTCCAGAAGGCGATGCTCGCGGAAGTGAGCGCGCTGCTCACCTCGGCCTCCAAGAACCTGGCGCTCCTCGAAGCGGCTGCCCAGAAGGCTCAGGAAACCGCCGACACGCACGCGAAGGCCAAGGCCTTCCGTGACAAGGTGGTCCCGGCCCAGCTCGCGCTGCGCGCGGACATCGATGAGCTCGAGAAGATCGTGCCGACCAGCGAGTGGCCCGTTCCCTCGTACGCGGACATGCTCTTCAAGCTCTAAAAGACGCTTGAGGACCACGCTCTAGCACCGGACCGGAATCGTTCTAACAGGCCGGCGCGGAACCTTCGGGCTCCCGCCGGCCTGTTCCATTTGACCCCCGCCGCGCTTTGAGGAGATGATGATCCTTCTTTTTGTCTGGCCGCTGATCCTGCTCGGGATCCTCTGGGCCGCCAAACCGCAGATGCTCAAGAACGCGCTGACCCGCCGGACGCATTGGAAAACGTTCTGGCTGGCCGCGGCGATCCTTTTGCTCCCGCTCCTCAGACTGGGGGCTTCCCGCGGCCTTCTTGGTATCGCGGTCGTCCTGATCATCTTTGGTCTCCTCGTCTGCCGCGCGCACGCGGCGGTCGGAGCCGCGTTCGAAAAGATCCCGCTCGTCCACTTCCGGACCGCCGCGATCCTGAATATCGTCGCCGGGGTCTGTATGCTTCGACTGAACTGAAGTAGAATAAGCGCGCATGACAAACCCCGGCCAAACCCCGACACCCGGAACCCAGGCGGACCCGACCCTGGAACGCCAGGTCATCTATCTGATGACGCCCCA
>CAZHID010000094.1:0-7764 GCA_964532445.1 uncultured Planctomycetia bacterium
CATCGTCGGCGTGACGACCACGCCGTTGTGGTGCTCTTCGATCCGATGCAGGAGCGACGTGACATGGCGGTGGTCGCGCAGGTTGTCGGCGGACCGGGCGTACATCGGGATCGCGGCCCAGGCTTCGATCTCGGTTTCTGCCGAACCCGTGTTGTGGATCACGACGTGCATGATCTCGACGTGGTCGCCTGAGGAGGGGATGAAGTTCGTGATCACGGACTTCAGGCCCAGCGTCTGGTTCTCCCGCGTGAGCTGATGAAAAAGCTGCCCCGCTTCGACGGAGACGCGGTCGGTGTAATCTTTTTTGTTCTTGGCGACGCCGGTCGCGGACCAGATGCGCCGGCCATCGCGGCCGTTCTGGATGACCCAAAAATTACGGCTGGCCTTTGAGTTGTGCAGATCTTCGGAAGAGACCGGGATCGTGAGGAAGGCGTCCTGACCGGACTTCGTGTCGCCCTTCAGCTTGGGCGTGATGCTGGCGAGCATACCCGCTTCGTTGGCGAGCGGGAAATAGAGACGGCTGAATCGGCCTGGATCGTCCAGTTGAAAGGTGCCGTGGGAATCGATGAACTTCCAGAGGGTCGCGGAGGAGTGGGATTCGGATTTGTGCTTGTTCATAAGGCCCAAATTATATCAAATAATCCCTATATAGATACAACGCCGATGTGTCATATCCGTGTCATGAATTGGTAAGAAGATATAAGAAGCCTTGAAAAAACAATTTAATATGATATACCTGTCGCATGACAAACAGGATCGAACACCCTTTTTTGAGAGTTCACACTATCGGAGGTAATTGTTAATGGAAATCAGTAAGCGCTTCACGGCTGCGGCGATTTTTGGATATGGACCCAAGGCCGCGTTAACTGTCGCGCTGACTGCCGTTCTCTTCACGGGTGTGGGCCACTCGACCGCCTATGCCGCGATCTCCGAAGAAGAATACAATGAAATGATCCGACAGGCGCATCACATCCAGGCCGCCGCAGCCTGCTTGAACGATCCAAATATGTGTGAGCCGGCAGATCCTCCCCGGCCCCTCGAAACCGCAGATGAGATCGGTGATTATCAGGAAGTGATCGAGGATATACAGGACCAGATCGACCATACCCAGCGTTTACTCGATGACGCGAACGCGATCGGGAGCGACCTGGGCTCCGCGGATTCTTCCTCAGAGCTGGGCAGCGGGTTTTCTGGCGGGATGGGACCTTCGGCCGGGATTTCGGAAGGCGGTCTCATAGAGCTGACCCAAGAGGACATCCCGAGCGATGAGCGGGGTGAGGACGTCGAATCCGGGGAGGGGTCCGCCGAAGCCAATTCCGCGGTGCGCCATTTGGCTTCCAGGTTGCAGAATGCCCATTCCTTCTTTATTACCCACACGGAGCGTATCGGGAATGTCGCCTGCTTTGCGGAGCAGGGGTGCCCTACGCCCGGGAGTTTGCATGTCACGGTGAACTTCAAGGTGGACCACGAAGGCCTGACGTTCGACCTGATGGCAGTGGTGGAATCGAGCGCGATGGCCGAGAACGGCACCAACACGGCTTATAAGAACCAGATCATGAACATCACCTTCAATGGTGCGCCGGTCCTCGGAGACTCCATCGATCCTCAGTCGGCGGTCGACGCGGCCCTGCGCGCCGAGATGGACCGTTTGAACGAAGAGGCCCGTGTGGCGGATGAGGCGAGGATCGCCGAGGAGGCGCGTCTGGCCGAGGAAGCGGCAAGAATGGCCGAGGAGATGAGGATCGCGGAAGAGATGCGCGCGGCCGAAGATGCCCGGCTCGCTGAGGAAGCCCGCATCGCCGAGGAGATCCGTCTGGCCGAAGAAGCGATGGCCAATTACAACTACCCGGACCCTTACACGGAAGATCCCTACATGTACGGCATGGGGTATATCTACGTCGATGAGTGGGCACTGATGCAGTCGGCCGCGACTTGGATCGTCCAGGTCTTCAACCCCGGTTTTGAGCCGCAGCTTGAGTGGCACGGCACGGACGCTTCCGGCGAGTATCACTTCCGCTGGATGTCCGGCTCTCCATTTGATATCACGGTCGATATGAACGGCAACGTTCTTCGGGCGCAGGTGCTGGATGACTCGATGAATCCTGTTGAGGGTGTGAGCGTCGAGGAGCATGCCGCCATGGTCCGGGACCGCGCGGCGCAGATGTTCTCCGTGCCGTTCGAGCACATTCAGCTCCAAGCGTTGACCCGTCATGGGAATATTTCGTGCTTCGCGATGGATTGTCCTCAGGAAGGGGATTGGAACGCCCAGACCCTGATCGCCGCGGCGGATGGTTCGCTTGCGCTGACCGCCGGTTTTGATATCGGGTCCGGGGCGAAGTCGTTCAGGATCGCCACTCTCTCGCACGAGGGTCATGACATTTATTCGGCGATCATGGGACATTTTCAGGGTTCGGATGCCCGGCTCGGTCAGGTCCGCGTTGAGAACGGCCGGGTGTACTTTTCCGTCCATCAGGAGGGCGGGGAGAACGCTGTCCACGGTTCTTTGAACCCCGACGGCAGTGATCTGGTGATCGAACCCGACCACGGTGACCCGGACTTTGAAGTGGCGGTGAACGCCTTGAACAGTCAGCTCGTCCTCACGCAGCCCGTCTCTTATCAGGATCTCCAGGGCGACGCTAATGGCGGTGCTCACGTCATGATGTGGGGCGGAGCCAGGATCGAGGTCGCGGAGAACTGGTCCGGAGCCGAAGTGTTCGTGAGCGGCATGCGCGCGTCGGACCTCATGAGCATGCTCCAGAGCCAGGCGGACATGGACTTTGCTTCGGTGACGGGCTTCTGGGGTTACGGACCCGCCGTCACGATCGACAGCATCGAGGACCAGGGCGGTGACCAATCGCTGGTCCGGGTCCGTACGGTCGGCGCTACGGGTGAAGCTTATTGGTCCTACGGGGTTTATCCTGGCGGCGGTTTTTATCTGAACGAAATGCCCTGGGGTTCGCTGGTGGACAGCCTGATCCCCACGCCTGACCCGGGTTGGGCGGACCCTGATCCCGTGATCGGCGATCCCGAGCCCTGGATCGATCCCATCCTTTACCCCGATCCCGCGTACTACTGGGTGGACACCTGGTACCAGGAAGCGCTGGCACAGCAGCGCATCAACGACATCTTCGGCGACGCTTCGAACCTCGGATATCAGGGCGTCCAGGAAACGACCTGGGACGGTTATCTGACGGCCCGTTGGAATTATTTTGCGGTCGTCGTCGATTCCAATTACAACGCTGTCGAAGCTCGTCTCCTCGATGAGAACGGCAACGTCATCTCGAGCGATCTGCAGGGGGTTATCGGCAATCTTCTAAGCCAGATCCACAGCCTTACCGGCGCGTCGGACCCGCTGCTGTTCCAGGACTTCCGCGTGGAGAACGGGCAGATCCTCTTCAGCTTCGAACAGAACGGGGCTCAGCGCACGGGCAGCGCGGATACCAGCGGGTACAGTGTCTGGCTCATGCCGGACCACGGTGACCCGGACTTTGAGATCGCGGCTACGACGCTCAACAACATGCTGCCGCTCGAAAAACCTGTGAGCATGTCCGACCTTACAGGTGATCCTTCTTCCGGCTCGCACGTCATGCGCTGGGGCGCGATCGAGGTCCGCGTTGCCGAGAATTGGTCGTCCGCGGTCGTGATGGTCGCGGTTTCGGAAATGGACGGAGCGCTCGTTCCGGCCGATGTCGTGGTGGCGAACCTGCAGAACGCGGTCGAATCCCGATTCCCGGGACACGGCGGAAGCATCCGGATCAAGAACATCGTCCAGATCGAACATGGCGTACGTTTCATCGTCGCCTCTGAAGCAGACGGACGCGAGATCGAGCTTGATATCGACGGTTCCGGCCAGGTGACGCGGATCCACGTCGAGGCCAACGAGGCCGAAATGCGTCAGAAGGCGAAGGAAGCCATCTTGGCGGTCTTCAGCTTGAGAGGCCAGGACGAGTTCGAGCTGGACCTCGGGACCCGGGACGAGAACGGGGACTGGCATTTTACGTGGGCGAGCGGGTCCATGATGGACGTGGTCGTGTCGCCGGACGGTTCGGCGCGCATCCTCATCGTCGGGATCAACGGTGACGTGACCGGGATCGATGCGGCGGCGCACCTGAACATCGTCACGGAGCACATCAACAACACCTTCGACGCGATGCCGATGCATGACACGTTCGTGCAGGTCTTTATGGACCCGATCTACGAGACTGTGCTTGTGTACGAGTGGATGCCCTCTTGGGACGCGGAAGGAAATGTGATCTATGAAGAAGTGATCCAGGAGGAAATGGTCCAGGTCGGTTGGCAGGAGCGCTACGAGCAGGTCGTGCCGCTGCCCGCCGCCGAGCCGGTGATCCGGTCGATACGTTTCGAGTCCCTTGAGAAGGTCGAATATGTTTGCGCCGGTCCTAATTGTCCTGCGCCGGGGAGCATCCAGGCCCGCGTGGTGATGATGGTCCAGACGCCCGACGGCAACACGATCGAGATGAAAGCGACGCTCGAAACGGGCGGCTTGGGCGGGAAGGCCTTTGAGGGCAAGACCAAGATCACTTCACTGACCATTCATGGTGTGGATTATGTATCCAAGGCGATCGAGGATTCTGGCGCGGGTTACGGCTCCAGGACGAACGTCACCTCGATCAAAATGGACGGCTCGGACCTGGTCCTCAGCATGTCGGTGGACGGCAAGGAAATGGACTTCCGTTACACGATCGCTCCCAAAGACAACGAGCCTTCGGGCGGGCGCATCATCTATGACCCGCTGACGGGCGAGCCGATCGGCACCACCAACGGACCTCAGGCGATCGTCGCGAAGCCCGCGATCATCCGGCCGGAAGGCATGGACCTGTTCGACGGCATGTTCCAGATCCACGAAGAAAAGAAAGACTTGATCAAGCCCATCGGTGCGGCGACCTTTGTCGGTCAGACGGCCGAACAGGAGAACCGCGAGGCCGAAGCCCTCGAATTAGGATAATTTAAAAAACACGGACACTTCGACCCGGACCGATCTTCTGTCCGCAGCCCCAACCCCCTCCGCTCCCCCCGGAGGGGGTTCCTGCTTTTTGGAAGGACGTCCTATCGGACGGAAGGGAAGGTTCGGGGGTCGGGAGCGAAGGTTTGAACGATCCGCCGGACGCCTTCGGCGAAGCGGTCGGGCGGAGGGAGCAGCGAGAGCACCAGGTGGGAGCCGGACGGGAATTCGAACAGGTAGCCGGGGTGCGCCAGCACCTTGGCGATGTTGAAAAGATCGTAGGCGAATGTCTCGTCGTCCGTGCTGTCCGGCAGTCGGAGGATCGCGGTCCAGGCGCCGGAGCAGGGCAGCGCGCTCAAGGCGGTGGAGCCGCGCACCGCGGAGCTCAGGATCTCCCGGTTGGTCCGGACGCGTTCGAGGATCCGGGATTTGACCTCGGGCGCATGTTCCAACCATCCGCTGAGCGCGTTCTGGGCCGGGGTGTTCACCGACAAAAAAACATCCGCCATGATCTCGAGCCGGCGCAGGGCCTCGCGCCGCTCCGTCTCGGGGCCGCTCACGACGATCCAGGAAAGCTTCATCTGGGGCAGGCCCAGGACCTTTGAGATGCCGCTGAGCGTGAACGTCAACACGCCCTCCTCGGACGCGAACGTCGCGTCCGGCCGTCCGGAGTAATCCAAAAAAACCTCGTCCACGATCAAGGCCATTTTTTCCATCCGCACGAATTCGACCATCGCGGCGCGTTCGGCCGGGCTGAACGTGTGGCCCGTGGGATTGTTCGCGTGGATCGCGATCAGTGCCGGTGTTTGCGATTGGCGGACCGACCTCGCATTCGCGACGTTGAAGGTCCAGCCGTTCCCGTTCGGTCCGGCGCCCGGTCCGGCATCCGTGCCATCGCAGTTGAGCGGGTAGCGGTGTTGGCGGATGTCGTTGAGGTCCAGGAGCAGGTCGATGAGGGGATAGCTGGGGGCCGGAGTGAGCACGGCTTGGCCCGGGTGCGTGAGAAGGCGAAGGACCAGGTGGTAGGCTTCGCTCGTGCCGGAGGTCAGGACGACCTGGGCGGGATCCACGCGGACGCCTTTGGCGGCGTAGTACGAACAGACGGCTTCGCGTGCCCGGAGCAGACCTTTAGGGTCGGGCGTATAAGCGAGATTGGAGGGGTCCGACAGCGCGTCGAGCCAGTCGATCCCCGGAAGTTCCAGGCCGCAGCGGGTGGGGTTGGACTCGGTCAGGTCGATCCACTCGGTCCCATCCCGCCGGAAACGGTCGGCCAGTTCGGAGATCCGGTTGGACCCGGCCGGCCAGTCGGTCCGGCGGGAGAAGCGGTCAGACACGGAAGCGGTAGCCTGAGCCGTGGACCGTTTCGATGCGGTCCGCGGAGGCGCCGAGCTTTTTACGCAGATTATTGATGTGGTTGTTGATCTTGATCGAGCGGGCAGGGTCGTCCGACTTGCCGTCCTTGGACCCGGCGGCGATGAGTTCATCGCGGGAAAAAACACGGTCCGGCGAGCCGGCGAGCACAGCGAGGATCCGGAACTCCATCGGCGTGAGCTCCACGGGCCGTCCGGCGGCCGTCACGCTGCGGCCTCTCAGATCGATCTCCAGGTCCCTCAACTCGATCCGATCATCGGCGATCCGGACACCGACCGCTCCCCGGCCGGCGGATTCGGCCTGGAGGAGGCGTTTGATCCGCGTTTCGAGCACGCGGTAATCGTAGGGTTTGGTGACGTAGTCGTCGGCGCCGAGCTCAAGTCCCAACACTTCATCGGTGGCGGTCCCGCGCGCCGTGAGCATGATGACCGGGATGCGGCGGGTCGAGGCGTCCGAACGCAGGCGTTTGCAAGCGTCGAACCCGTCGCTGTCGGGAAGGGAAACGTCCAGCAGGATCAGATCCGGGCGGCTCGATCGGGCCGCCGCCACCCCTTCCGCCGCGGAGCCGGCTGACGAGACCTCGTACCCGGAATGCTTGAGGCGGGATTCCAAAAGCGTCACCAGGTCCGCTTCGTCGTCGATCACGAGGAGGTGTTTTTTTGCCATCGGGCCCATTATACAGGAGCCTATCGGGTATAATAAAATTCCTGATGCATAACGCCCCCGATCCCGAACATCACCTGACACGGTTACAGGACCGCGCGGCGCTCATTCTGGCCGGCGGGATCGCGTTCGCCGGCGGTATCTCGGCCCTGTTCGGCTGGCTTATCCGCAGTCAAACTCTCACTCACGTCCATCCTGCCTTCATCCCGATCTCCATGAATTCCGCTGTGGCCTTTGTGGGGGCCGGCTGCGCGTTCTTTTTTGCCGGGGCGGGACATCATCGGTCCGGCGCCTGGCTGGGTCTGGCGGCTTGTGTGTACGGAGCCGTCAGCCCGCAGCCGGAGCAGAGCTCGTTGAGCGTCCGGCTCGCTTTTTGCGCGGTCGCGGCGGGCTTCATCGCCATCGGGGCTTTGAACGGTCTGGCGCGGCTTAGGACGCTCGGTTGGGCCGGTTCGCTGGCCGCTTCGCTGGCCGCCGCCGCGGCCGTCAGCTACCTTTGGGGGGTCGATCGGTTCTTGGATTGGGCGCCCCACGCGCTGATGTCCGTTCACGAGGTGATGATCTTCCTGGCCGTGGGCGCGGCGCTCATCCGGGCCGGATGGAAGCGCGACAATCCCAACCTTCCGATCGTCCTTGTGCTTTGTCTGGGGATGTTCGTGGCGTCCCAGATCCACCTCGCGCTCAATTACGCCGAGCGAAAGATCAATCAGAAGAACTTCGAGTCCGATGCGCACGATCGGTCGCTCGCCGTGGTCGCGGCCATCGAG
>CAZHID010000095.1:0-7697 GCA_964532445.1 uncultured Planctomycetia bacterium
CACCGAGGAGGACGGGGTTGTTCTTGGTGCGGCGGGCGAGGATCTGCATCACGCGCTCGATCTCTTTTTCGCGGCCGATCACGGGGTCGAGCTTGCCGTCGCGGGCGACCTTCGTGAGGTCGCGGCCGAACGAGTCGAGGGCCGGGGTCTTGGTCTTGGAAGTGGAACCGCCGCCGCCTGAGCCGGAACCGCCGCCGGAAGGGGTGCCGGGCTGACCGGGTTCACGCGGCTCGCCCGTAGGCTGGCCGGGCGTGGTCGAACCGAGAAGCTTGATGACCTCGTCACGCACGCGCTCGAGATCCAGACCCAGGTTCATGAACACCTGGCTGGCGACGCCTTCACCCTCACGGATGAGACCCAGAAGCAGGTGCTCGGTGCCGATGTAGTTTTGTCCGAGCGCGCGGGCCGCGTCCATCGCCAGTTCCATGACCTTCTTGGCCTTGGGCGTGAACGGCAGATCGCCGGAAACGACCGTAGCGGGGCCGGGCTGGACGAGTTTTTCGACCTCGAGACGGATGTTATCGAGGTTCATATTAAGGCTCTGGAGGACGGCCGCGGCCACCCCCTCGCCTTCCCGGAGAAGTCCGAGCAGGATGTGCTCGGTCCCGATGTAGTCATGGTTAAAACGCTTGGCCTCTTGCTTGGCGAGGAGGATCACCTTGCGGGCACGTTCAGTAAATTTATTAAACATAAACTTTGTTCTCCATTCTTAACTAGTATTATACCCGAGTTTCTGGGAATTCCTAGGGGGCTTTTCGGACCCGATCCACAAAGAGCCTTGGACCCCTGCGGGCGGGTCATGAAATGACGTCGGGGCCTAGGCCTTGGGGGTAAGACGGGAACGGATGATCGAGGCGCGCTTGGCGTCGCGTTCGGACTGGGCGAGAAGCTTGCCCTCAAGGCGCTGGAGATGCGCCGGCTGGGTCAGGATAAAGAGCTCGTTCACGGTCTGGCGTGTGATGTGGTCCAGCACCCCGAGGTCGACACCCATCCGGACCATGCTCATCAGGTGGATCGTTTCCTTGGACGTGATGATGTAGGAGTTCTGAAGCGTGCCGTACGCGCGCCAGATCTTGTCATAAACAAGGTCGCGGTTCTGCTTGATGAGCTGCTTGCGGGCGTTCTCCTCGTGACCGATGAGCTGACGGATGATGCCTTCGATGTGCTCGAGGGTTTCGAGCTCGGACTGGCCGAGCGTGATCTGATTGGATATTTGGAACAGGTTGCCTTCGGCATCCGTCCCCTCACCGTACAAGCCGCGCACGACCATGCCGAGCTTGGTGATCGCCTGGATCACCCGGCTGATCTGCTTGGTCATGACGAGCGCAGGCAGGTGCAGCATGACCGACGCGCGAAGGCCCGTGCCCGTGTTCGTCGGGCAGGCGGTGAGATACCCCCACTTGCCGTCATACGCGAACGGCAGCGTTTCGGACAATTCGTCCTCGAGGCGGTCGGCGATCTTCCAGCCTTCCTGAAGGTTGAATCCCGACTGCATCACCTGGATGCGCAAATGATCCTCTTCGTTGACCATGATGCTCGCGATCTCGCGGTCGGACACGTCGACCGCCTTGAACTCGGGGTGAAGGATGTGTTCGCGGCTGATGAGGTGGCGCTCAAGCAGGAACTGTTTGTCGAGATCAGAGATATCGTTCATGAAGATGAACAGGCTCCCCTTCAGGTTCTTGGACCGAAGGATGGCGTCATGGACCGCCTTGAGGCACTCGCGCTCCTGCTTCTTGGACGCCCAGTGGGAGAACGGGTAGGGCCGCAGGTTGCGGGCGAGACGGATGCGCGAGCTCATCACGATGTCCGCGTTGGGGCCGGTGCCCTTGAGCCATTCGCTGGTCTGCTTGAGCAGAGCGTCCATCATGTCAGGCGCCGCCCTTTTTGTGCTTCGCTTCGAGTTGGCGGACCTGGTCGCGGATGCGGGCGGCTTCCTCGTAGGCCTCGCCGTCGATCGCCTTTTTCAACGCCTGCTTGAGCTGCTGAAGGTCCGCCGAGACCTTTGCCGGCGGAACGGACGGTTCCGGTGTTGAGGATCCGGACTTCGGCTTGGCCGTAAGCCCGGACTTGGAGGCGTCCGCGGAAGCCGGGAGCGCGGCCGAAGGAGCTCCGGAAACCGACGCCGCGGGGTCGTAATTCTTGGGGTGCTTGCCGGTGTGCGTGCCCGCGCTGTGGATGCGCTTGAGGAGCGGCGCGATGGACTCGCGAAAGGCATCGTAGCACTGGGCGCAGCCGAGCCGGCCGATCTTCTTGAACTCGTCGTACGCCATCCCGCAGGAGACGCATTTGACCTTCGCGCCCGCGCCGATCACGCCCTTTTCGGTCGGGTCGGCCAAGCCCTGCAGGAGGTCCGCGATGCCGAAGTGCTGCTCCATCTGGGAGCCCTTCTTCTTGGCGCAGTACTCGCAGATGTTGAGCTTGGTGACCTGGTCGTTGATGATCTCGGTGAGGTGGACCGTCGCCTTCTGTTTGGCGCAGACGTCGCAGATCATTCTAGAAGGCGTGGCCGTCGGTGCGCGTCATGCCGCGGAACGCCGCGAGGATCTCGCCCGTCCGGCGGCCGGGCTTGCCGGTGCCGATCACGCGGTTGTCGACCTTCACGATCGGCACGATCTCGGCGGCGGTGCCGGTCAGGAAAACTTCGTCGGCGTTGTAGATGTCATGGCGCGTGAGCACCTCTTCGCGGACGTCGAGACCGAGGCTCGCGCCGATCTCCATCGCGCACGCGCGCGTGATCCCGCGCAGGATGCCGAGGTACGGAGGCGGCGTCAGGAGCTCGTGGCCGCGGACGACGAAGACGTTCTCGCCTGTGCACTCGGCGACGAAGCCCTGCGCGTTCAGCATCAGGGCCTCTTCGTAACCGGAATTGACCGCCTCGATCTTGGCGAGAATGTTGTTCAGATAATTGAGCGACTTGATCTGCGGGTTGACCGTCTCCGGGTGGCTGCGGGTGGTCGCGACCGAGATGATCTCGAGCCCCTTCTGATAGAGCGACTCGGGGTACAGCTTGATCTTGTCCGCGATGATGAACACGGTCGCGCGCGGGCACTTGCGCGGGTCCAGTCCCAGATCGCCCACGCCGCGTGTCACGACGACGCGGATGTAACCGTCGCGCAGTTTGTTCTTCTTGAGCGTCTTCACGATGGCTTCGACCATCTCGCCCTTGGTCATGGGAATGGTGAGCATGAGCGTGTGGGCGGACTCCCACAGGCGGTCGATGTGCTCCTTGAGCTTGAAGACCCGGCCGTTGTAGGCCCGGATCCCCTCGAACACGCCGTCGCCGTACAACAGGCCGTGATCGAACACGCTGACCATGGCTTTTTCTTTGGGAAAAAATTTACCGTCTATGAAAATTTGGATCGACATAAGGACCTCTTAAATGGATGGGACAAAAACCCCGTCCTTCATGCGAAGAACGCGGTCGGCAATACGGGATATTCTATCATCATGAGTTACGATGAGGACCGTTTTTTTGTCCTTGCGCGCGAGGTCCGAGAGCGTCCGGACGATGGCTTCCCCGTTGGCCGAATCCAGGTTGCCGGTCGGTTCGTCGCACAGCAGGATGGGCGGGTCCATCATGAGCGCCCGCGCGATCGCGACCCGCTGCATCTCCCCGCCCGACAGCTCCGACGGGTGGTGCGACGCCCGCGGCGAGAGGCCAAAAAGGTCCAAGAGCCGTTCCGCGCGCCGCGCGGCGTCCTGGACCGGCCGGTCCTTGTAGAGCCGCGAGGCCAACAGAACGTTCTCAAGCGCCGTGAGGTCGTGCAGCAGATGGAAAAACTGAAAGATGAGACCGATGCGTTCATGACGCAGCCGCGACCGTTCGCGTTCCGACAGCGCCGCGAGCGCTTGTCCGCCGAGCGAGACCTCGCCCCGTGTCGGCAGGTCGATCCCCGATAGGCAGTTGATGAGCGTGGACTTGCCCGCGCCGGAAGGCCCGACCACGGCGACAAGCTCCCCCGCCCTAAGGTCCAGATCGAGACCTTTCAACACTTCGACGGACGGGGCGTTACGAACGCCGCGCCGCGAGTAAACACGCCAGATCCCTTTGGCCGACAGCACCGCCCCGTTCACCGTTCCGCCTTGGCCGGCCGCGTTCAACTCACTCATACCGCAACGCCTCCGCGGTCCTGAGCCTGGCCGCCGCGATCGCCGGGTACAAGGTCGATAACAGACTGATGATGAGCGCCGCGCCGGCCACGGTCAGCGCGTCGTCCCACCGGAAGTTCACGGGCAGCCGGTCGAAGTAGTAGATCTCGGACGGGATCGGGACGATCGTAAAAGTCTTGAGCACCCAGCAAAGCGCCGCTCCGATGAGCAGTCCCGTCGCGGTGCCGGTGACGCCGATGAGCAGCCCCACATAGCTGAACACGCGCACGATGTGCGACCCGCTCGCTCCGACCGCTTTTAAAATACCGATGTCCTTGGTCCGGTCCATGACGAGCAGTGTCAGCGTCCCCACGATGTTGAAGCAGGCCACAAGGACGATGAGCGTGAGGATGATGAACATCACGGTCTTTTCAAGCTTGAGCGCGCCGAAGAGCGTGGCGTTCATGTCACGCCAGGTGCGGACGTAGCGGTCATAGCCCACCGCCGCCTGGAGCCGGCGCTCCCAATGGACCGCCTCGCGGGGGTCGCTGAACCGGATGGCGATGCCCGACACTTTTCCCTCAAGTCCCAGAACGTCCTGTCCGGTGGCAAGCGAAAGGTAGACGAGGCTCGAGTCGTAATCGTACATGCCGGAATGGTAGATGCCGCTCACGGTGAGCATGATGGGTTTGCGCCGGACCGGCGAATAAAATTGCACCTGACCGCCGATGTCGATGTTCAGAAGCTTGGCGAGGACGTTGCCGATGAGCAGGCCCGGCTCGCCTTCGGACGGATACGTTCCCTTTTCGAGGTACTCCCGCACGCGCGACACGCGGGACTCATCCTCGAAGCGCGCCGCGCGGACCATGACGCCGCGGCTGGCCGAGGGCGTCTGGACCAGCGCCTGGCCGTCCGCGAACGGAGCGGTCTGCAAAATAGAGGGAGTGACCGCGCGGATACGGGCTTCGAGCTCAGGCGTGGGCACGAACGGGCCGTCCGCTTCGATGACCGCGTGGGCATGCGTGCCGACGACGCGCTGGATCAGGTCGTCCTCAAAGCCGCTCATCACCGCGAGGACCGTGATGAGCGCGCCGACGCCGACCGCGACGCCGAGGACCGAAATAGCGGAGATGACGCCGATGAAGGGATGGCGTTTTTTGGAGCGGAAGTAGCGCCAGGCGAGCGAAAGATCAAACGGTATCATGACCGTTCGACGGCATCAGCCGTGGGATTCGGGCTTGAGCTGCGGGAACAGGATCACTTCGCGGATCGAAGCCTGGTTCGTCAGGATCATGACGAGGCGGTCGATGCCGATGCCCAGTCCGCCGGCGGGCGGCATGCCGCACTCCAGCGCCCGGACGAAGTCAAAGTCGATCAGACCTTCGAAGTCATTGTGTTCGTCGCCGGCGATGTCGTCCTTGAACCGCGACTCCTGCTCGATGGGATCGTTGAGCTCGGAGTAGCCGTTGGCGACCTCCATGCCGCCGATGTAGAGCTCGAAGCGCTCGCTGATCGCCGGATTGTCCGCGCGGCGCTTGGCCAAGGGGCACAGTTCGGTGAAGTAATCGGTGACGCAGCCCGGGTGCTTGCGCTTGCCGGGCTCGAGCAGGTCGCCGATGAGCTTGAGGAGCTGGGTGCGCGAGAGGTCGCCGTCCGGGACCTTCTGCCCGCGGGCCCGGAGCTTGTCGGCCCAGACCGCGATCTCATCGGTCGGCTTGATGCCGAAGGCTTCGTCCATGAGCTGGGCGAACGAGACGCGCTCGAACTTCGAAAAATCGATCTCCATGTCCTGCCAAACGATCTTGTCAGTGCCGTTCGCGCGCTTGCACGCCTCGCGGATGATGTCCTCGGTCAGCTGCATCACGCCTTCGACGTCCGCGTAAGCGGTGTAGACCTCGAGCATCGTGAATTCGGGGTTGTGGCGCGTCGAGATCCCCTCGTTGCGGAAGCTCTTGTTGATCTCGTAAACGTAGTCCATCCCGCCGACAAGCAGGCGCTTGAGGTAGAGCTCCGGCGCGATGCGCATGAAGAGGTCGATGTCGAGCGCGTTGTGATGGGTCTTGAAGGGCTTGCCCGCCGCGCCGCCGGGGATCGCGTGCATCATCGGCGTCTCGACCTCCATGTAACCGCGTCCGTCGAGCGTGCTGCGGACCTGCGAAATGATCTGGGAGCGCTTCTTGAAGACCTCGCGCGCTTCCGGATTCACCGTGAGGTCCACGTACCGCTGGCGGTAGCGCGTCTCGACGTGGGTCAGGCCGTGCCATTTGTCCGGCAGGGGCCGCAGCGCCTTGGAGACGATGCGCAGCTGCTTCACGTGAAGGCTGTTCATGCCGGTCTTGGTGACGAAGGTTTCGCCGGTGATGGCCACGATGTCACCGATGTCGATGAGCTCGATCACCTTCTGCTCGCTCTCGGTGAGCTCGGCGGACTTGATGTAAAGCTGGACCTTGCCCGTGGAATCCTGGAGGTCCGTGAAATTCGCCTTGCCGAACGAACGCCAGGACAAAAGGCGGCCCGCGACGCGCGCGGTCACACCCGGCGTGAAAGGCTCCATCACCGAGGCCACGGACCGCAGACCTTCGACCTTGCCGCCATAGGGGTTCACTCCGGCGGCCCTCAGAGCGTCGAGTTTGCGGCGGCGCTCTCTCATCAGGTCATTGACTTCTTCCACGGAAAAACTCCTTCGGGCAAGCGTTGCAAAAAGTACGTTTGGGAGAAAAATCGAGTCGGTATTATAGCAGAATCAGGCCGGGGTCAAAGCGGGCGGACGGGACGTATCTGCCGGAAGGTCAGATTGATGCGCGGCGTGTGGATCCGGGCCGACTTGGGGATCGAGTGCTGCCAGTGGTGCTGAAGGGCGCCTCCCATGACGAGCAGGCTCCCGTGTCCCAGAACGATCTCCCGGCGCTCCTCAGGTTTGACCCGATGTTTGAGCAAAAAGCGCCGTTCGGCCCCGAGACTGACCGAAGCGATCACGGGATCGCGACCCAGCTCAGGCTCATCGTCCGCATGCCAACCCATGCTGTCCTGCCCGCCGCGGTAAAGATTGAGGAGAACGCTATTGAACACAGTGCCGCTGGCCGCTTCCACCGCGCGGCGGATCCTCGTGAGGCCCGCCGTCCAAGGCGCCGGTTTCATCGTGACGCCGGAATAGGTGTACACGGCCTCCGGGTCGCCGAACCAGGCGGTCTGCCGAGGCTCGTTCACCCAGCGTCCGAAGATACGGATCTGATGAAGGCTCCAGGGGATCTCCCGCATCAGCGCTCCCATCACCTGATCCGCCTCATCTCCGGGATAAAAATCGGGCCGGTACATCCACTCGCCGTCCGGCACCCGCGTCCATTCCGCTGAGGGGGTCGTGCTCGGCTCTAATGCCGGTCCAAAAAGATCTTTCAAGTCCGATGTTCATCCTTTTTTGATCCGGCGCGGCGCCGGCCGTTCAGCATTTCGATCACGAACCCCGGACCGACGATCCGGTCCACTTCATTCATCACGGCCGCGCGCCGCTTCCCGTCTGCACGAATGACCGCGCCCGCGCGCCCGGCTCCGCCCCCTCCGCCGTCCATCAGCCGCTTCCGGAACGCCTTGAGCAGGACCTCCAAGTC
>CAZHID010000096.1:0-649 GCA_964532445.1 uncultured Planctomycetia bacterium
GTCAGCGCCGGCGCGACGGTGATCGAGTCGCCGGTGTGCACGCCCATCGGGTCGAAGTTCTCGATCGAGCAGATGATGACGACGTTGTCCTTCTTGTCGCGCATCACTTCCATCTCGTATTCTTTCCAGCCGATGAGCGACTCCTCGATCAGGACCTCGCGGTTCATCGACAGGTTCAAACCGTTCGTCACGATCGCGACAAGTTCTTCCATGTTGTACGCGAAGCCGCCGCCGGAGCCGCCGAGCGTGAAGCTGGGACGGATCGCGAGCGGGAAGCCGATCTTTTCGGCGACCTGCTTGGCCTCTTCGATCGTGTGCGCGATGCCGCTCCTCGGCAGGTCGAGGCCGATCTTGATCATCGCTTCCTTGAAAAGCTGCCGGTTCTCGGCCTTCTTGATGACCTCGAGGTTCGCGCCGATCATCTCGACTCCGTACTTCTTGAAGATGCCGGCCTCCGCGCATTGGACGGCCGTGTTCAGGCCCGTCTGACCGCCGAGCGTCGGCAGGACCGCGTCGGGGCGCTCCGCGGCAATGGCCGGCCGGACGACCGACGTCCACGATGAGGCCTCGGAATGGGTATCGCCGCCGACGAGGAGGCGCACGACCGTGGCGACCTAGGGACGCAGGGGGGCGGGCCGGCGGACGGACG
>CAZHID010000096.1:659-6547 GCA_964532445.1 uncultured Planctomycetia bacterium
GGCGCTCCTTGGCGATGATCTTTTCGACGTATTCGGGCGTGATCGGCTCGATGTAAGTGCGGTCGGCGACCTGCGGGTCGGTCATGATCGTCGCGGGGTTGGAGTTGATGAGCACGACTTCGTACCCTTCCTCACGGAGGGCCTTGCAGGCCTGCGTGCCGGAATAGTCGAATTCGCAGCCCTGGCCGATGACGATGGGGCCGGAGCCGATGATCATGATCTTGCGGAGGTCGTCGCGTTTTGGCATATGAGTTCCCGGTTCTTTTTAAGCGGCTTCTGCGGCTACTGGTTTTTTTTCATGTTGCTGATGAATTTATCAAAAAGGTACGCGGAGTCATGCGGCCCGGGCGCGGCCTCGGGATGGTACTGGACGCTGAACACCGGGTATTCCAGGTGCTCCATCCCCTCGCACGTGTTGTCGTTCAGGTTCACGTGCGTCATCCGGACCGAGCGTTGCGGCATGGATTCCACGTCGACGCAATAGTTGTGGTTCTGGGAAGTGATCTCGACCTTCTTCGTGTCGAGGTCCATGACCGGGTGGTTCGCGCCGTGGTGGCCGAACTTGAGCTTGAACGTGCGGCCGCCCAACGCCTGACCCAGGATCTGATGTCCCAAACAGATGCCGAAGATCGGGACCTTCGGGATGAGCTTCTTCACTGTGTCGATCAGGTAATCCACCGCCTCGGGGTCGCCGGGTCCGTTCGACAGGAAAAGTCCGTCCGGCTGGAGGTCCAGGATCTCCTTGGCCGAAGTGGTCGGCGGCACGACCGTCACGCGGCAGTCACGGGACGCCAGCGAACGCAGGATGTTGTATTTGACGCCGGAGTCGACCGCGACGACGTGATAACGGCCGGAGCTGTCCCACGGGTAGGACTCGATCTCGGCGACTTCCTTCACGAGGTCGATGCCGCTCGTGCCCCGGGCGGCGCGGGCTTTTTTCAAAAGGCTTTCGGGGTTCAGGTCCTCGGTCGACAGCACCGCGCGCATCGCGCCTCGCTCGCGCAGGTGGACGGTCAGCGCCCGCGTGTCGATGCCCTGGATGCCGGTCACGCCCTGTTCCTCGAGGTACTGACCGAGGCTTTTGGACGCGCGCCAGTTGGAGACGACGCGCGAAAGTTCCTTCACGATGAAGCCGCTCAAGAAGACCTTGCGGGACTCGACGTCCTCGTCATTGATGCCGTAATTCCCGATGAGCGGGTAGGTCATGCACACCATCTGGCCCCGGTAGGACGGGTCCGTGATGATCTCCTGATAACCGGTCATCGCGGTGTTGAACACCACTTCGCCCGACGACTCGCCCGGCGCGCCGAACGCTTCGCCGCGCAGAACCAAGCCGCTTTCGAGTGCCAAGATCGCTTCCGCCATCGCTTTTCCTCTTCTTTCCTGAACTTCCTTTAAGCCGCCCGGACGCCGGACGCGGCCGCGACGATCTTCGAACCTTCCAAAACGACACGGCCGCCGACGAGCACTTCGGTCGCGCGGCCCTTCAATTTCCATCCTAAGAACGGTGAATTCTTCGACTTCGACTCGAACCCCGCCTCGTCGACGGTCCATTCGGCTTCCGGGTCAAAAACGGTGATGTCCGCGGCGGCGCCGACCGACAGCGTGCCGCGGGCGACCTTGAGGATCTCCGCGGGGCGGCGCGACATCTTGTCGATCATCTGGCTCATCGTGAGCACTTTTTCGCGGACGAGGTTGAGCGAGAGCGCGAGCGACGTCTCGAGGCCCGTGATGCCGAACGGCGCCTTGTCGAACTCGCGCGACTTCTCGTGATCGGCGTGCGGCGCGTGGTCGGTCGCGATCACGTCGATCGTGCCGTCGCGGAGCGCTTCCTTGACCGCTTTCACGTCCTCGTCGCGCCGGAGCGGAGGGTTCATTTTAGCTCTCGTGTTGTACCCAAGGACGGCTTCGTCGGTGAGCGTCCAGTAATGCGGCGCGGTCTCGGCCGTCGCGGTCGAACCGTGCTTCTTGGCCTCGCGGATGAGGTCGAGGGACTTCTTGGAGCTCATGTGGCAGAAGTGGAGTCGTCCGCCGGTGAGGGCGGCCAGCTGCAGGGCGCGCGCGACCTCGACGGATTCGCACTCGACCGGGATGGGCTTGCCGTCGTCGGAGAGGGCGAACACGCCGCCTTTTTTAAGCTCACCGAACTCGGTGAGCTCCTTGCCCTCCTGCCCGCGCGTCACGGCCGCGACGGGAAAAACCTCGGCGAGGCCGATGAGCTTGGACTTCTGAAGGACGAACTCGACCTCGGCCTGCGTCTGGATGACAGGCTTGGTGTTCGGCATCGGGCACACGCCCGTGAACCCGCCCTTCACCGCGCAGCGAAGACCCGACTCGAGGTCTTCCTTGTACTCGACGCCCGGCTCGCGGAAGTGGACGGGGATATCGATGCGGCCCGGCGCGATGACCTTGCGGGCCGCGTTCAGGAGGCGGGCGCCGGCCGCTTCGATCTTTTTGCCGACCTTGGCGACCTTGCCGTTTTCGACCAGGATGTCGAGGACTTCGTCGATCATGTTCGCCGGGTCCACGACACGGCCGCCTTGAATTAGGATTTTTCCAGAGCTCATTTGACCCCCGATAAAAGGTAGAGGACCGCCATGCGCACGGCCACGCCGTTGGTGACCTGGTCCAGGATCGCCGAATGTGCCCCGTCCGCCGCTTCGTCGTCGAGCTCGATGCCGCGATTGAGCGGGCCCGGGTGCATGATAAGAACGTCGGGCTTGGCGCGCTTCAGACGCTCGCGGGTGATGCCGAACTCGCCCGCGTACTCGCGGATCGACGGGAAGAACTGCCCCTGCTGGCGCTCCAGCTGGATGCGGAGGATGTACAGCACGTCCATGTGCGGCAGCACCGCGTCGAGGTCGTAGCTGACCTTGGCGCCGAGCTTTTCGATCTCGCGCGGGATGAGGGTCGGAGGGCCGCAAACCGTGACCTCGGCGCCGAGCTTCGTGAGACCCCAGATGTTCGACCGAGCGACGCGCGAGTGCAGGATGTCGCCGACGAAGCAGACCTTGAGACCGGCGATCTTTTTCTTCCGCTCGCGCATCGTGTAGATGTCGAGCAGCCCCTGGGTCGGGTGTTCGTGGATGCCGTCCCCGGCGCTCACGACGCCGGCCTGGATGTTCCTGGCGATGAAGGCGGGCGTGCCTGAGGACGCGTGGCGCACGACGACCAGGTCCACGTTCATCGCCTCGATCGTGCGGACGGTGTCGATGAGCGATTCGCCCTTCGACGTGCTCGATCCCGAGGCGGAAAAGTTGATCAGGTCCGCCGAGAGCCGCTTGGCCGCCAGCTCGAACGAGATGCGGGTCCGGGTGGAGTTCTCAAAAAAAACGTTCGCGACGGTCTTGCCGCGCATCGCGGGGACTTTTTTCACTTCGCGGCTGGAGACTTCCTTGAAGCTTTCGGCCGTGTTGAGGACGAGCTCGATCTCCGCGGGCGTGAGGTCCTCGAGACCCAGCAAGTGCTTCTTGGTCCAGGCCGTCTCGGGCGCGGCGGGGACTTGAGCGGCGGCGGGGGTCGCGGGGGCCGTCATGAGGACGCTCCCGGCTTCGGCAGCGGGTCGAGCGAGACATAGTCTTCGCCGTCCGATTCCTTCATGTGGACGTGGACGACCTCTTGGCTGCTCGTCGGGAGGTTCTTGCCGACAAAGTCCGCCTTGACCGGCAATTCCCGGTGGCCGCGGTCGACGAGCACCGCCAGCTGGATCGCCTTGGGCCGGCCGTAGTCCATGAGCGCGTTCATCGCGGAGCGGACCGTGCGGCCCGTGTAGAGCACGTCGTCGACGAGCACGAGGACCTGGTCGTCGATGGAAAAACCGATCACCGTCTCGCGAACGACCGGCCGCTCGGAAACACGCGTCAGGTCGTCCCGGTAAAGGTTGATGTCGAGGATGCCGAGCCGGACGTCCACCGGCTGGCCCTTGGCCAGCAGGATCTCGCCCATCTTGACGGCGACCCGGCGGGCGAGGAATTCGCCCCGGGTGCGGATGCCGATGAGCGCGGGAACGTTCAGAGGATTGCGCTCGAGGATCTCATGCGCGACGCGCGTGAGGGCCCGGTCCATGTCGGCGGCGCTCAAGACCTGGGAGGACGAGCCGGAGGCGGAAGGTGAAGGGGTGGTCCCGGAGCTCATAAAAAAAGCCCCCCCGGACACGGGAAGGCGCTTCGAAGAAGATATGGCTCTCGCATGGGCATCCTTTGGCGGCCTCTCAGGACCGCATTTAAAAGGTGTTTTTCGGACTTGCGAGAGTTTACACGGTCAAGGGGTCAAAATCAAGCGGGTTCTGAGCGGGATACATCGGCAGCGGCGTCGTGTCGCTGAGGACATTTCCCAGAAGATCGTAGGTCTTGGACCAACTATCCCCTCCCTCGGCGGACAAATACTCAGGGATCGTCCAGCCGGGGTCGTTCGAGTAATACCCGCTGGCATAATAATACGCGGGATCCGGCGAATAGGCCCACCAGCGGTTCACGCCGTTCTCACGGCGGTTCACGAGCCGTCCCGCCATGTCATAATCTTCATAGTCCCCGTTCGCGAATTCACGCCTCCGCACCTGGCCTGACGCGTCCCGATGCACCTGGACGCCGTTCTCCATAAGATAGCCCGACCCGTCCGAGAAGGCACGGCCGATCAGCTGACCGTTCGTGTTCTCGATCCTGAATTCATATCCATCCGTCGGGTCCGCGGTCCGGATATTCCCGTTGGAAAGGACCGCATAAGAGGTGCCCGCCGCCAGGTCATTAACATGGCGGGTGCCGTCGGTGTAGAACGTCTCCGATCGGACCTCGTGCCCGGCGACCGAGGTCACGATGGATTCCAATCGGTATTGAGGGACTTGATAGGAGGTCCATGTATAGCCGCTGCCGTAAAGCACCTGGTCAAGGGTCGTGTATCGATACACGGAATAGGCATCCGACATCGCGTCATAGGTCGCCTCGATTCCCAAGGACCCTATTTGGGACCAGCTCCCGTCGGACTGGCGGGAATAAAGCAGCCTTCCGTCGTTGGTCACCCGGGTCATGGCGCCGTTGGAGTGTCTCGTCGTGACCGTCCCGTCCCACTCATCGGTCGTCACTTGGAACCAATTCCCCGTCTCCCGCTCATGACGATAGATCACACGCCCCTGATGGTCGAAGCGCTCCAGGATACCGCTCACCGCGCTGAAACTTTCGCTGATGTATTCCTCATAGCCGGAATAGGGTCCCGGCGTATAAAGCAGGTAGTCGCCGTTGTCATAGAACGTGCCGGTCCGCTTGCGGGAGTACGGATCGAATTTTTCATAATAGCCGTAGCTGTCCACGCGGATGCTCCCGTCATCGGAGTACAGGGTGCCCGGGTCCCAGGGGGAAGTCTTGATAAAGCTCACCGCGCCCGAAGGATAGTACTCGGTCACCCCTCCGGTGAAGTGGTCGACCACGCGCCGCCGAACGCCGTCAGGATAGAACTCCTCTTCCATGAGCAAGGTCCCGTCCGCCGTGCGGGTGAAGCGCGTCACGGGCAGATCCTGATCGAACCGGGTCTCAGTGATATTCCCATTCTCATGGGTCATTTGCTCCGCCGTCCGGACCTCCTGAGGGCCGTAGAACGTCCGGGTGCGCGTGGCGGGATCCCAATACTCGACGACCCTCCGGTCCCATGAGAAGCCGGTGTAGACATATTCTTCGCCGGTCGAGAACCGTTCCCGCGCGATCTGGCCCATCGGGTCGTAAAAAATCGTCACACCGTCAAGAAGCTCTTCCGTGACCCGGCCTTGCAGCAGCTGACCATCCCAGTCGGTCATAGCACCCTGTTCATACTTGCGGTAAGCAACGGGCTGACCGTTAGGACCGTATTCCGTGACGCTGGAAATGTAGTGCGTGGGTCCGTCGATCGGTGCAGGGATCACC
>CAZHID010000096.1:6557-7674 GCA_964532445.1 uncultured Planctomycetia bacterium
GACGTGTCTTCCAGGGAATAAGCTCTCGAGACCACTGTGCCGTCCTCATAACGGACCATGCTGGGATATCGGGTGATGTCGAAGTCGCCATCCGTGAGGTTGGTTTGACCGGTGCTGACAAGATAGGGCTCCTCGTAAATGTAGCCGATCGCCCCTTGCGCGTCAGGCTCGTCCAGCAACTCCCAATCCAGAACACCCTCGTATTGGTAGCCCTGCGACATCGAACGCAGCGCATCGAACATCCCATAGCCGGTCGGCAGATCATACCCTTCCGCGCCGAGATCGACCGTATTGGCCGTCATCTGCTGCCTGACATTGTTGGCCCAAAAGAGCCGACGGTTCACCTCCTGGTAAAAAGGATCGTATCCGTCATAGTCAAAGCCGTTGAAGCCCCATCCATCCCAGCGGCGTGTCGTGCCGATGAGGGTACCGTTCAAGTAGCGGTTTCCGATCAAGAGGGCCGCGATGCCCGCGGCGACCGGGGCGGCCATGGACGTGCCCGACGCATACGCGTAGCTTCCCGTTCCGAATCCGGCCCCGAACGTTGTGCCTCCGGCCCGCAAGCTCAGGATGTTCTCACCGGGTGCGACCCCGGCATATCCTAGCCCTGGGTTCCCGCCATAACGGACGCCCTCAACACTGGCGATGAATTCGTCGGTCCTCTCTTGATTGATCCTGCCCGCGGAGAACGGCACCTGATAATTCGTACTGATCCAGCGGTTTCCGTCCCTTTGCTCCCAGCTGTTCCAGTCGATCGCGGCAGAATTGGAAAATGATGCCTTGGAACCCTGCTCGTTCATAGCCCCGACCACCAGGGAATTCCCCCCGTAGTCAAAGCGGCCGAACACTGACGGAAAAGCGCTGACATTGACCGGCAGGGAGTCGTTGCCCGCCGCCAGGACGACGACCGCCCCCCTTGAAGCGGCATAGTTGAAGCCTTCTTGGATCTTTAGATACTTTTCGTACCATGCGTCGATCTCGGCTTGGTTGTCGTACTCACTATTATGGATGTAACCATCCCCGTTCAAGTCCACGTAATGAGGGGTGGGATAGGCTCCGCCATCGAACAACTGTCCCCGATCATCAACGAGCAGCTCACCCATCGACAGATTGATCA
>CAZHID010000097.1:0-409 GCA_964532445.1 uncultured Planctomycetia bacterium
CTACTTCTTTACCTGGAGAGCTAACGAATCGACTTATTTAGACGGCGAAGTTCGGCGAGGAGTTTTTCCATAGGAAGACCAATCACGTTGGTCTCGGAGCCGCGGACTTTCGCGACGAGCGCACGGCCTTTTTCTTGGTAGCCGTAGGCGCCGGCTTTGTCTTTGTACTCACCCGTGTCGAGGTAGGCGGAGATCTGGGCGGAGGAGAGTTTTTTGAATGTGACGCGGGACTTCACGGTGAAGGTGCGGAAGCGGCCTGTGGCGAGGACCTTGAGCGCGACGGCGGTGATGACAGTGTGGGTGCGGCCGGAAAAACCTCTGAGGATGCGCACGGCGTCGGCACGGTCTCGGGGTTTGATGATCACCTTGCCCTTGAGTGTATTCATTTGCCAATCTCCTTCGCGGCGCG
>CAZHID010000097.1:419-4947 GCA_964532445.1 uncultured Planctomycetia bacterium
GTTTGATGATCACTTTTCCTTTGAAGTCGATCAGCGTGTCGGCGGCGAGAATGATATCGGTCTTTTTTCCCCGTCCGGACCGTTGAGCGGAAGCGGGCAGCTTGGAGCGGGAGCATTTGAGCAGCGCGTTCCAGAGCGCGTTGTCCTCGGGTGACAGGTTCGCGTGGATCACTTCATCGTGCAGCGACGGGACGGTCACGAACTTGAGCCCCGCTTCGGCAAGCAGTGTTTTGCGCCGGGGTGACTGCGATGCCAAATAGATCACCGTGCCGACCCTCCGCTTTTTTCGATCGAACCCTGAGACCCTTCCAGAAGCCCCGCATACCCTTCCCGCCAACTTGGATAACGCAGCGACCAGCCGAGCTTTTTGAGCTTGGCGTTGGAACAACGCTTGGACGCGAACACGGCCGCGTCGGCCTTGGATTTTTCTTCCTCCGCCGGAACGGGACGGCCGAGCTTTTCCATCAGCCAGCCGTAGAACTCGCGCTGGGTCGCGGGCGTGTCGTCCGTGGCCAGATAGGTCTGACCGGGCTCGCCGCGGTCGATCAGGAGTTCAAGTGCCGAAGCGGCATCGTCCCGGTGGACGCGGTTGGTCCACGCGGACGAAGCGGTCGGCGCAAAACGGCCTGACCGGACCGCGTCCAGCCGGTTGCGGCCGGGTCCGTAAATGCCCGACAAGCGCAGGACCATGCCCCGGACCGGCGCGGAGAGGACCAGCCGCTCGGTTTCCCATAGGACCTTCGCGTCGTCATCGAGACGGTCAGGATCGACCTTCGTGTCAGCGTCGGTCCAAGCGCCGCCGCGCGGACCGAGCACGGACGTGCTCGAAACAAAAATGAACCTCACGCTCGTCGCGGGTTTGAGCGCTCGGATCAGTCCGTCCGTGGCCTCCAGGTACGCGGAGCGGTGGTCCTCGGCCTGAGGGGCCGGCGCGCCCGGACGCGCTGCGCGGGCGGGCGCTTGGCAGGCGATCACCGCGTCGACGGGAGGCAGGGCACGCAGCGAAGCCGCGTCCCGTAGATCGGCCTTAAATGGTTCTAGCCCCGCTTCCCTCACCCGCGCGAGTGACGCCTCTCCCCGGCAAAGTCCCCACACCCGGTGACCCTTTGCGGTCAAAAGACGGCCCGCCGCGCAGCCGATGTATCCGCAGCCGGCGATCAGGATATTCATGATTTGGAAGGTTTGACGGCCGGCGCTTGGCGCGCGGTCACTTTTTGGGCGAGGTTTTTTTGAGTTCTTCGGCCATCATGCGGTCGAGGTAGGCGTCCGCTTCGGCCACGTTCGAGAACACGCACTCAAGAGGAAGGGCTTTGACGATCTCGAAGACTTTTTTGATCTGGGGCTGGAGGTTGGCGAACGAAAGGACGCCCTGACGGGACTGCACCTGCTTGCGCAGGTCGAAGAAGGAACGGATGCCGGCGCTCGAGACATAATGGCACTTGCCCATGTCGACCAGGACACGCGCGATGCGCTTTTCCAGGAGCGGCTTCACCAAACGGTCGAATTCCATGCAGGTCTCGCCGTCCACGCGGCCGTCCACGTGGACTGTCACCGCGCCGGGGCCGCCTGGGGTCATTTTGATCTCGAGTGATTTAGACATGATGAACTTTGTGGTTATTCTAGCTTCAATGCCGGTAAATGGCAAATCAGCGTTCCGCGTCCTGCGCCGCGGCGCCTTCTAAGCCCCAAAGTAGAACGTATCGGATGAGGGCAGGTCTCCGTCGATCGCCTTGGACTCCGGCCGCTTCACCGCCGGGAGCGCCTTCAGGTACCGGTACATGGCCCGCATGTCGTCGAGCGACCAGTTGGAATGCATGTCCCAGGGCATCGCCTGCCAGTGCGCGGCGCGGCCGTCGGGATAAAGTCCCGACTTCATCGCGGTGATGAAGTCCTCTTCGGTCCAGTTCCCGATGCCGGTCTCGGGGTCGGGGGTCAGGTTCTGCGTGACCCGTTCGCCGAGCGCGTTGTTCCAGCGGACACGCATCCCGCCCACGAGCGGCTTCCAGTGATGCGGACCGATCCACGAATAAGCCGTATGGCACATCGCGCAGCCGGCGACCGTCACCACATACTCCCCCCGCGCTTCCCAGGCGTTCTTCGGCTCGAAGACCGGCATCGACTGGTCCAGCCGCCATTTGACCATGGAGGCCGGCATGATCGTCGTGCCCGGCCAGATCGAAAAGACCCAGACGAACAACAGGCCCAGCCCGGCCCAGATGATCTTGGCGGCGGACATTTTTTTCTTACGCTTAGGCCGCTTCGGGCCCGGGTCGCGCGGACGGCTCATCGGCGCACCTCCCCGTATTCGGGCGTCGGCTCGATCCCGGCCTGCTTGAGACGGGCATCGCGCTCACGGGCGGCGTCCAGCTTTTCGGCCTGAGCGGGACGCGAACCGACGTTGTACGGCGGGTACTCCAGGCGGCCGCGCTCCAGGCCGGTCACCTGTTTGATCCGCGTCCACAACCGCTCCCAGACCGGGTAATACCGGCGCGGCGGGACTTTATTTTCATAAGCCTTGAGGCTCTTCACGTAGGCCGCGATGTCGCGCGCGTCCTCGTCCGTCAGATGGGAAAAATAGACCCACGGCATCGAGAACGCCTCGAGACGGCGGTCCGGCGCGTGACCGGTGGTGATGACACGCAGGACCTCCTCCTCCGACCATTTTCCCAGCCCGTCGGCCGGATGCGACGTGATGTTGCGTGTCGGGAAGACCCCCATGCCCGGGAGCGTGATCGCGACGCCGCCGGCGAGGTAGGACTTGGAGTAGTACGCGCCTGCGGCGTCATAAGTGTTGTGACAGAGCGCGCAGCTCATCGCGCGCACGAGGTATTCGCCGCGTTCTTTGGCGGGGAGAGCGTGCCGCCAAGCGACTGTTTCCGGAAGCGTCCGGTCCGCCGGCGCGACCTGCAGCGACCGCACGTACGCGGCCACGTCGGCGCGCGCCGCGTCGTCCATTGTTTCGCCGAACATCGGCATCGGACTGCCGGGGATCCCGGTCGTGAGCGTCTTGTAGATATCGGCCGCGGAACTGCCGCCGCCGTAGCTGTGCGCGTCGGTGAGGTCGACCGGGTTGATCAAAAATCCGTTCTTGTCCTTCATCTGACCGGCCAGCTCGCCCAGACCGCGGCCGTCGGCCCCGTGACAGGAAATACAATTGGCGGCGAACGCGGCTTTGCCGCGGGCGAGACGCGGCGCGTCGGCGGACCCGGCGGCCGGTTCGAGACCGGACGGGATCCGTACCGCTTTTTCAGGCGCCTCAGGAAGGCCGGAAGTCCGGGAGAGGTCCAGCACGTACTCCGAAACGAGCCGGATCTCCTCGGGCGTGAGCCATTTGGCGTAGCCGCTCATCGAGGTCCTCGGGATGCCGTTGGCGACCGAGCGTTCCACGTCCGAAAGGAGCGGCAGCGTGCCCGCGGGGGTCGAGCGGAATTTGTACTCGCCGGTCGTGAAGTCGCGGGGCCAAGGCCGCTGCATCGTGTGGGCGTCACCGTCACCGGTGCCGTTCAGACCATGGCAGCGGGCGCAGTGCTGGACGTAGAGTTCGCGGGCGCGCAGCTTCGGCGCTTTATCCGCGGATAATTCTGCCGCGGAAGCGGGCACGGTCATGAGCGCAGAAACCACGAGCGCTAGAACAGGAGGGAAGGTAAAAAGCCCGAATGAAGTGGAAAAGGTCCGCCGGCCGGTCATGACCGCCCAAATACCTTCGAGGCGATCAGATAAAGGTGGGCGACCAGCGCGAAGCCGATCACGAACATGCCGGCCACGATCCAGCCGTTGATCACCGGCAGGTGGCTCGCGGCCGACATCGAAAAGATCAGGGGTACTGACAGGTACACGTTCACCTTGGAAGCCTTTTCGGCCCGCGCCGCCAGGCGCGCGGCTTCAGGCGTCGCTTCACCCGCTCTCATCCACCGGATGAGCTTCGTCTGCGCCGGCGCGATCACCCACCAGACGTTCACGAATAGCACCGTGCCCAGGATCACGCCGATCGAGATCCATTGACCCCACGTGCTATGGGCAAGGCCGTTCTCGCCGTGGAAGCCGACATTCGATTCTCCGTAACACTTATAAATGAGGTACGCCCAGCCGGTGACATAGGTCACGAGCGCTCCCGTCTTCATCCAAAAAACGGCCCGCTCCAGCACCCCGGGCAAAAAAGCCCGGCGGGACGCCGGGTCCATCCGCTTCACGGCGGGAGCCAACACAAAGTTCAGGAAGTATGACAGCCCCACCCACAGCATCGCCGTGGTCACATGGACCCAGCGCAGGGTCATGAGCACCGTGAGGTGAACGTCGGTCATTCTTTTTCAGACTC
Organism: uncultured Planctomycetia bacterium; assembly: GCA_964532445.1. Classification (GTDB taxonomy): domain Bacteria; phylum Omnitrophota; class Gorgyraeia; order 2-02-FULL-51-18; family JAGOUK01; genus JAGOUK01. The sequence goes on from CAZHID010000097.1 coordinate 4,735, forward strand.
GCGTTTGAGACCCAGTATCTCGTAGTCGGTCAAAAAGCTCTGGATCGTTTGGCTGGAATCGTAGATATGCCGGATCTGCGGCTGGATCTTGAGGAACGTGTTGATGATGCGCGGATCAAAATGCTTACCGGCCTCCCGCTTGAGGTGCTTGAGCGCCTCTTCGTAGGACCACGCCTCCTTGTAGCAGCGTTTGGACGCGAGCGCGTCGAACAC